>CAZUPX010000560.1:0-3858 GCA_964622155.1 uncultured Planctomycetaceae bacterium
AGGACCAGGGTGAGCGGGCGAGTCCCGTGATCGCCCTCACCCTCACCCGACTCGCTACGCTCGCCACCCTCTCCCATCAAGGGAGAGGAGATGCAAGGCCGCGGCTCTGGAAGTGTGCGGCGCAAGTATAATGCCGCCGCAGTCTCACAATCTAGCTTCTGTCGACGAATTTTTGGAGAAACCCAGTACTCGGCGGACCTCGGCGGGGCTGGTAACGCCCGACTCGACCGCTGCGACCGCTCGGGCCCAGCGATCGACCATACCCGCGTGGCTCGCAACTTGTTCCAGTGCGACGACGTCGGCGCGCGCCAGGATGGCTTGACCCAGGTCGCTACTGTCCAGCGTGAGCATTTCGGCCAGAACCGTGCGGCCAGCGTATCCGGTTTCGGCGCAAGCCGAGCATCCGACACACACACGAGCCTTGCGTGCACCAAGGCCCAATAGCTCGTCGTCGCCGGTGGCCTTACGGGCACAAGTACACAGCTTGCGTACCAGCCGCTGACAGATTACGGCCAGCACGCCGCTGCGGATCATGTACGGCTCGATGCCCATGTCCAACAGACGCCCGATCGCCTCGGCCGCGCTGCCGGCGTGAAACGAGCTGAGCACGAGCTGCCCGGTAAGCGAGGCCTGGAACGCGACTTCGGCCGTCTGGGCATCGCGAATCTCGCCGATCATGATTACCTGCGGATCCTGCCGCAAGACGCTTCGCAGGCCGGCGGCCAGGTCGAAGCCGGCCGACAAGTTGACTTGCGACTGCACGACGCCTGGCACGGCGACTTCGATCGGATCTTCCAGGGTAACGATGCTGCGCGCGAGATGTTCGCGATGCGCCAGCTCGTTGAGACAGGCATACAGGGTCGTCGTCTTTCCGCTGCCGGCCGGTCCGGTAACGAGGATCAAGCCGGACGTTTCGCTTAGCACCGTCCGCAGCCGCTCGAGTATCTCGGCGGGCAGTTGCAGTTCGTCCAGCGTGCGATACCGCAGCGTGCTATTGAACAGTCGCACCACGGCTCGCTCACCGTGCAGCGTCGGAAACGTGCACACGCGGACTTCGACATCGGCGGCACGCGTCTGGATGTGACCCTCTTGCGGCACGTCGCACCGATATGTCAGCAGTCCGGCCAAGACTTTGAGCCGTGTGATGACGTTGGCTGCCACGCCAGGCAGAAAGGTTCCCAGCGGCTGCAAGATCCCGTCGACGCGCCAGCGCAGTTCGAGCCCCTCGGGCGTGGGCTGCAAGTGCAAGTCGGTGGCGCCGCGCACTCGGCCGGAGGCCAACAGCACTTCGACAAATCGCGACGCATACTGTGCGTCGGTTGGATCGAGCGACGACAGCTCGGCCGTCAACTGGTTGTGCACGCGAATCGGACCTCAGCGTGTGGCGGTAATGGGATACATTCGCGAGTCGATTATCGTTGCACCGGGCCGGTTGTGCAAAGCGGCGGCAAGCGGCCAGAATAGGGGGCCGGGGCCAGGGACGAGGAGCCTTGGATCGCGCGCGAGCCATTACGATCGCTTGTGTCATTTGCGGCTTACTTTCTCCGAACCCTTTGCCTTACTGATCCCTCGCCCCAAATCCCTGACCCCTACTGATCCGCATGACTTCCGTCCTGATTACGGCCTTCGAACCTTACGACCGATGGAACGCCAACTCGAGTTGGCTGACGCTGGTCGAGTTCACGCAGAGTCTGCCGGGCGATCTGGCCGTGACGACGCGCCTGTATCCGGTCGATTTCGCGGCGGTCAAAGAGCGACTGGCCGGCGATTTGAAGGTCAATCACGATTACGCGTTGCACCTGGGCCAGGCGCCCGGTTCCACGCGCATCCAGCTCGAGTCGATCGCCATCAACGTTGGCGGATCGAGTAGCCAGTCGCCCGATGAGTTTCGTCCGCTGGTCGATGGCGGGCCGGTCGCCTATCGCAGCACGCTGCCGCTGTGCGATTGGGCGGTGGGTATGCGCGTGGCCGGCATCCCTGCCGAAGTGTCCTATCACGCCGGCGCGTATCTGTGCAACGCGACCTTGTATTTCACCTGTTACCTTGCTGAACGCTTGGGGTTGAAAACGCAAGCGGCTTTCATCCATCTGCCGCTCGATACATCGCAGGCCGTCGAGCAAGCGCCTGAGTTGGCTTCGTTGCCGGCTGCCACGTCGGCGCAAGCGCTGCACTGGATGCTGGCCGAGCTGGCTCGCGGAGCTTGACCCTTGGGGGCGCCATTTCTACATTGCGTGCCACCCATTGCTCACTGGACTTCGCGGGCCCCAAGATAACCACGCCGCGCGGCCAGGCACGTGTGCCGGAACGTCTCGGGGCGCGATACGCCGCTCAAACGAAACGTCTCGATCGGGCCGCGGCGAAAGATCAGCTCGCCGCACGGATACCACTTCTGGCCGGGAAGCACTTCGATGTCAATCGTGTCGAAACGGTCGAAGTCGACCCATCGCTGGTCGATCGCCCGCAACCCTGTCTGGACGACCACTCGGCGATTGGTGAGCCGGTATCGAGTGATCACGCCCGGCAGCAGCGAGAAGGCGAACAGCCCGATGGCAAACGGGATCAACAGCACCGCCATCAGCTTGCCGAGCGTAAAGAAGCCGAAGCCCCATTGCACGCTGCATAGTCGGCCGATCACGCGCCCCGGCGCATAAGCTCCGAGCGTGGGAAACACGGTCATCACGGTCACTTCCCGCGTTTCGGGCGCGGTGACCCCGGCAATGGGTTGTTTCATGGTCAGCATGGGCGGATGCGGTGGGGGACAAAACGCGCGAGTGGAAAGGGGCAACGTAACAAACGGGGCCGGTCAATTAAAGAGCCGGCGTGCGACCGCCAGCGACGCACCGAACTAAGTCATAAAACTCACGAAAAACACTTGACGCCCACGCCCCGCCGTTCCATATTAGTTCGGGTAGCGCTTCGCATCATAGCCCGACGCGGAGAAGCTAATGAATCTGACAACGTCGACCGTCGCCCGATGGGCGCGGTTTTTGACCTGTGTGTCGCTGTGCGCTTTGCTGCCGGCAGTCGCGGTGCGGGCCGAGCCCCTCTCGGCCTTCGACCCGAGCGCCACCTCGCCAGCGGTTATTCCCTACGATCCCAACGGCGTTGGCGCTGGAACGATCGAGTATGTCAGCGGCTCGAGCGGAACCGTCACGGGGCCCTTCTCCGGGACGAACATCAACACGCTCGTCGGCGCGGGCACGTTCTACACCAATGGCTTCACCGGCACCAATGCCGCCATCGCCAACATCGAGGCCGGACACGTCTGGAGCGGGCACGAAACGCTCAGCAGCACGACGCAGATCATCAACCACGCCAGCGCGCTCAATGAAGTCGATCGCCACTCGACCTGGGTGGGCATGATTCTGGCGGGGCGTCAGGCCGGCGGCAGTCCGGGCGCTTATCAGCAGGGCATGGCCCCGGGTGCCCAACTGTATAGCGGAGCCATCTCCGCGCAGTGGAACGGAACCCGATATGCGGGGAACTTCACCTACTTTTTCTCGTCGATGTTCGATCAGTATCGCCGCGCTTTCAGCACCGGCATGGATGGCACGGGCCGCAAGGCCGACGTGATCAACAGCAGCTACGGCGGCGGCGACGTCGCCGGTGTCGGTACGCAGTCCCTGGCCATCGACGGCTTTGCCAATTCGAACACCAGCACGCTGTTTGTGGTCAGCGCGGGCAATAGCGGCCCGGGACCCAATCAGGTGCAGTCGCCGGCCTCGGGCTATAACGGCATCAGTGTCGCCGCGCTAGGGCCAGACCCGACATACAGCAGCCCGTCGAGTTTCTCCAGCGGCGGACCGAACAATTACTCCGACCCGGTCAACGGCACCGTGTTAAGCGCCCGGCAGGTCG
>CAZUPX010000561.1:0-6140 GCA_964622155.1 uncultured Planctomycetaceae bacterium
GTGCGTAATAACGGCCGCAGGTGCAAGCAATGTTGCCGGTGAAACAAAGTTCTGGGATTTGGAGGGCAGTCGCGATATCGAGGTAACACCTTTGACCGACAACGATAGCGAGACAGCGGCTCTCAACATCGCAGAAACGGCGTCTCGTCATATCGCTTGGGCATTCAATCATTCTGCAACCTTAATGGCTACGGTTGACCGGAATCACATCGTTTCAATTTGGGAAGTGCCGAGTTTTAGGCGGCGTCGTAGTTGGCAAGCGCATTCCGATTTGGTCACTCATGTCACGTTCAGTCCCGATGATCGATTGATGGCCACCACGTCGACAGATGGAACCGTGAAAGTCTGGGCATGGGAAACGGGGGATTGTGTGCGAACGAGTCATGCTGAGTCTGGCAAAGCGATGCTGTCTGCAGACTTTTCGCCTGACGGCACGCGGTTGGCGATTGGCTGCGGGGTCGCTTCAACCGTGCGGAGTGGAACCAGACAGGCAAAAGTTATCGATCTTCAGACTGGGCGCACAGTATTTACAATTAGCGGTCACGACGGACAAATCGAGTTGGTCCAATACAGCCCCGACGGACGCTGGCTGATCACGGGGAGTTACAGCACACCGACATTCGTGATCTGGGATGCAACGACCGGCACCCAAGCTGCTGGAGAAATACGTGGGCTTGGATGGCCAGTCAGTGTGTCCTTTGACCCCGAGGTCCGAAGAGTCCTCTTCGTCGGCAGCGAAGGGACAGTGATTCTTTGGGATCTGGAAGCCAAACGTGAGTTACAGCGTATTCCTTTAACCGATGCCCTGCACGGCATATTCTCTCCAGATGGGCGCCGCTTTGTGATGGTAGGCAGGAAACCACGAGTGTACTCGGCCAGTGACGGCCGCGAGCTTGTCACGCTGGATGAGGGAAGAATACCGATCGCCTTTTCACAGGACGGGCACGACCTGTATGTTGGTCGAGACAATGAAACGATGATGATTCTCAAGGCTGATGACTTGACACGCCAGGACAGAGAAGCGCACTTTCGCGCCGGCCTTCGTCGCCTAAATCAGTTGTTGCAGGGCACAGCGTCCGCCGAGCCTCCGTTAGCACTGTGGTTGGCTACAGTGGAGAATCTTTCCCGGGTTGCGGCTTCCGAGCGCGAAGCGGGCCGGCTCGACGAATCGGCAAAATCGCACCTTAAGGCGGTTCGCATCTGGGAGGCTCTTGGGCGAGAACGCCCCGACGTAAAAGCGTATCGCAAACGTCTGGCCGACGCGTCGCACGAATTGGGAGGCGTCTATGTCGAAGCCCGGAAGCCGGACCTCGCGGCGGAGCAGTTTCGCCGCGCCGGCGCTCTCCGTGAGAAGCAGCTCGGGGCCGAGCATGTCGACACGCTATCTTCGCATATGCGGCTGGGCCGACTACTTCGACACGAGAATCGTTCCGCGACATTGTCAGAGGCCGAAACGCTGTTTCGACAAATGGTCGACGTACTGAGTCGCGCCAAAGGTGCGGAGGACGCCGATACTCTGGAGGCAATGCAAGAATTGGCCTGGACCCTCCGGCAAAAAGGTGAACTGAACGGGAACCAGGGAAGCATCAAGGAAGCGGAGCTACTTTTCACGACGCTGATTGACGCCCACCGGCGCGTGCAGGGTCAGGAGAACGCACAAACGCTGAGGACACTTGCGCATTTCGCAGATTTCCAGCGTTGCCATCGGCGAGCGAAATGGGACGAGGCAGTAGCGTCGTTTCGCCATATAGTGAATGCACAGCAGCACATTGTTGGCGCCGAACATGTCGACACGCTGTGGACAATGTCCCAGTTGGCACATCTGTTGAATAGCAGGGGAGAGGTCCAAGAAGCAGAGGCCCTGCTACAGTCGGTTCTGGACATCCAAACTCGCTCTCTTGGTGACGATGCTCGGGACACACTCATTACATTGCGGGATCTAGCTGAGATCAAGTTGCAAGTTGGACGATTGGAAGAAGCTGAGCGTCTGTTGCGCCACTTCGCGGATTTGTGGAAACGGTCTTTATCACACGACAAGTCGGAACTTGCTAATGGGTGCTGCCTGCTGGCCGGTGTCCTATTACGTCTTGGTCAACTTGAAGAGGCCGAGCAGATACTGCTCGAATGCTATCCGATTCTCCGGGACACACTTGGGGAGGAAAATGCGAGGACAAAGCGCAGTATCCAATATGTGATCGAGCTCTACGACGCATTGGACAAGCCTGACCAGGCGGCTGAGTACCGATACCTGTTGAAGGAAAAGAGTAGCGAGTGACAGCTCGTTCACTGGCTGAAGTGCGTTGGCTCGAACCCGATCCGTCGCAACAGACCGTGGCCGTCGTCGATCGCGGCCGAACTAACTAACCGGCCACTTGGCAGGATTCCAGGCTGGACAGGTGGAGTCGCGAGTCATCGTCGCTACGGCCTGTGATGCCGGCCGTTATCATCAGATAGCCGCAGCATCGCTTGCTGGAGGATGTCTCGCAGGCGCTGCTCGATCCAGGGTTGACGGAGAAGGAGCTTGATACCGATCTGAGCGACTTCATCGTCCGAACTGGTGATCGACTGGCCGTGGCGGAGCCGGGCCAGGGCGATGCTGCCAAAGTAGAACGCGGTCGGGATCTCGGTTGGCAACGCGCCCGATCTGTCGTGAATCGCCTTGCGAGCAAGCAGCTTTACCGCTTTCAGCAGGTCGAGTGGCGGGTGCGGTTGGTCCAGCAGGTCGTCAAAGCTCAACGATATCCGATGTACGGATTCGGCGGGCAGCGGGCCCCCAGCTACATCCGACGAGCACGGCATCAACGCTCGGCCAATAGGAATGGACATCTGGTGCCGCAGGATTTCCGCCATGTCTTCGACAGGCCACAACGAATCACGGTCGGTCTGAAGGCCGAACAATTCGGCCAGCGACTCGGCCCTTGTTTCGTCGATGGCTGGGAGTCCGTCTGGCGCCTTGGCTGGGAGCGGCCGAAGCTGTTTACCCAGCGTGCCAAGATCGGAGGCCGACAGGTCCAGCAGGCTGTGCTGCAAGTCGACAATTTCTGCTTCCACTTCATCTTCCTCGATGCTGTACCGCCAAACAACGGTGCGGACCGTACGAAGAAACTGACGTTTCGCCGTCATCAAGAGGTTCGAGGCCTGCTCGGGAGAATCACATCCAATCGCTTCGACAAGCTCGCTGTAAGGTGTTGGCGTCTCTCCCAATATCAGGGGTCGCAAGACGCGCGCGAGGAACACCTGCCAATATTGCCGACGGCCCTGTTGTTGACACTCGGCGTGCATCTGTTTCAGGGCCTGGGCCAAAACCTGCCGCGCCCATTCTGGAACAAATGGATCCGACGGCGTGGTATTCCGCTGCTCGGCGCTTCGATTTGCATTCTGAAGAAACTTTCTCTCTTCGGCGCGTCGCCGCGCTCCTTCGCGGCGAAAACGGTCCCGCACATAGTTGTCGAGCGACCGCACGAGCAACGAGCGGAACCGACCCTTGCTCGGGTCTGCCTGGCCGAGCAGCTCCTTTTCAAGAACCCTGTCCGCGACAAACCCTTGAAGCAAGTCATCCACCAAGTCGGGGCGGATCCGCTTCCCAAGAACCAAGTGTGCGCGCAACGGCGGATAGTAGGCCCGCAACAGCTCGCCCAGAGCTGCCCGAACGGTCCCCGCGTCGCCGTTCTGCAGCGTGGCAATCAAGGACCAGTGGGTTTGTTCAAAGCGGCCGAATTCTCCGGTCGACTCGCCTGACATGGGCACTCTTCGTTGGACGTAACTCGCGCGACCATGTCAGGTTATCACAAATCCGAAGTAAATCAAGATCCTCGCGCGCGCATCGGCGGCGAACACGCCCAGTACCGACACGAACAGGCAAATTAACCGATGGCGCGTCCGCAATACCATTAGGCTGAGAATGCCCACGGCGGCCAGCACCAGGGAAGACGGTTCGGGAACTACCGTCAGTGCCGTATAGCCAGCCAGATCGCCGGTATCATGATACGCCAACGTGTAGAGGCTCGTATCCAGACTGCTCGTCACAAGGGCCCAATCAGCACTGCGATTATCCCAATACAGCATTCGACCATCGCCACTAATGGGTATGGCGCCTAGGAAATCCGTGAGCGCCGGATATTGCCCGCGGATTGCCAGCGTACCGTCGTCAAACCGGATTTCGCCCATGTTGTTAATCCGCAATAGATACGCAGCGCTAACCAGACCTCCGTTAGAGATGTCCAACGTGCCACGGCCAGCGACCCCAACGATGAGGCCGTCGTTGGTCCACGTTGAGCCGGCACCGTCCACCATAACCGTGCCGGTCGAGCCGGACTTGTCACCGATCCAGCAGATGGTATTGCTGACCGTCCCGCCGTCCGTAATATTTAGCGTCCCACGAGCGAAGTTCCCGACAATGACGCTGCTGTTGTTGGCCCAAGACGAGCCCGAGCCGTCAACCGTTATCTCACCCGTACCTCCGTCGCCTATGACTGATGTGCCACCGGTGACGGTGTTCACTGTACCGCCGTTGACGATATTCAACACCCCCGTCCCGTTTCCCAAGAAGCCACCGACAATAAGGGTACGGGTGTTCCAAGTAGAGCCGGCGCCTTCGACCGTCGCAACGCCTGTCGAGCCGGAATCGAACCCGATGTGGCTGATGTAAGAGTCCACGGTAACGCCATTCCGAATCGCCAGGGACCCGTGGCCCTGGTAGCCCGCACCGAGATACGCGCTACCGGGGTTTGTTTGCATATCCAGATGGACCGTGATGTTCTGGCCTGGGTAGCTGTTGAGCGTGAACGTCTGAATCAGACTCGAGGGCGAATCAAATACCAGGTCTACGTCGCTCACCAGGCCTCGCGCGTTGATCGTGCCGGTGCCTGTCAGCTTGGCTGGCGATGCAAACAGGGAGCCCGTTGTAAGCATCCCGTTGCTCTCGAAGTGGATTTCACCGTAGGATCCGACCAAGGTATCGTCACGGTTTGTGACAGCCCCGCCATTCTGGATGTTCAACGTCCCGTTGCCGGCCTGACCGATCCACAAGGAGCGGTCATGCGTCCACGTCGAACCAGCACCGTCCACGGTCACGATGCCCGTCGAGCCGGGAAATGCACCAATGTCGCTAAACCCCGTACTCTTGAATGTCCCCGCGTTAGTGATGTTCAGCATGCCGCTACCAGAGAAGCCCACGCGGATCTGGCCCTGAACGTCCCATGTCGATCCGGCGCCGGTAACCGCCACTACTCCCGTCGAGCCGGATGCGTAGCCGATGTAGGTCGTGGGGGACACAAGGTCGCTACCGCTGTTAATAGTAAGGGAACCTACCCCGGTATTTCCAACCCTACCGGATGTGACGTCGCCCACAGCCACTATGGCGCCCCGCGCCCCCGATGCTCCGGCCATCACGGCCACCGCGAGAATCGTCAACCGCAGCCGTTTACCAAGTACCAGCATGACCAGCATGCTGCAGACGCTGACGACCGCGAGCGCAAGACTGCTCGGCTCGGGCACCGCAAAGGCTCCGTCCGTGGAGTACCGAAGGTAGTCGATCTCAAAATCTCCTGTCGCGATCCAGTTGGTGTTACCCCAAAAAACATGCGGCCCATAGGAGTTGGCGTGCGCAGGTTGGGCGAAGCTGCCTGCGAAGCCGCCATCCACCCATAGCGATGTGAGGCCTGCAGCTCCGGGTTCGAAGCTGATCCAGAGTGTATGGAACGCGTCGCTCAGATCTCCGGCCCAAACGACGTGGCTCGCCCAATGATCTCTTATCCCGTTGGTCATGAAATTGAGCTGTCGGCTGCGGATGCCGTCGCCGTAAGCAAAGTCGTTCCCCCACAGCTCGTCTCCGTCGGAGTTCACCTTGATGCGCATCTCGACGGTGATTCCATCCTGGGGATCGGCAAAGTAGTCCCAATATTGGACGTATTCCAACTCCGGAGTATTGTCGTCAACCAAGCGAAGAATTCCGTTGGCAATGGTCTGAGAAAGGTCACCTCCGATTTGCGTATCCCAGCCATCGTCTCCTGGGAGAACGTCCATCGTGGAGGAATGGGTCCAACTCACCGCGATTGCGGATGAAGCGAGAAATGAGTGCAACACGCAAACCGTCAAGGCTTTGCGCCCAAGCTTTGAGAACGAGAAAAGGTCACTTTTCA
>CAZUPX010000562.1:0-3513 GCA_964622155.1 uncultured Planctomycetaceae bacterium
ACCGCGTACTCCGACTTCCGCAGACTGCACTTCGGTGCCGCCACGTGTGGAATCAATATGTCATCCGTGTGCCGGACGGAGGTCGCGATGCGCTGCGCACGCACCTGGGCGCGCAAAAGATTGGCACTGAGATCTATTACCCAGTACCATTGCACTTGCAGGAATGCTTCAACTCGCTGGGCTATGGCGCCGGCAGCCTGCCCGAAAGCGAGCGAGCGGCCCACGAGACCCTGGCGCTGCCGATCTTCCCCGAGCTCACGGCCGATGAGCAGCAGACCGTGGTGCGCGCTATCCGTGCGTTCTTCGACAAATCGCAGCGGCTGATGTGAACGGACTGTCCACAACGCTGATCCGGTTTGCCGACAAGAGGATTATTCCTTCTCCTCTTCCTTGACCTTGTCATCTGGCTTGTCGAGCCGGCTGGTGGGGCGGCAAACGGTCATCAGCCCGATGCCCAACATGGCCAGCACGATCGCATAGGGCCACACATAGCTCTTGGTGGGCGCGGCTTCGACCTCTTTCTTCTTCTTTTGCGCCCATGCCACGTCGCCTGCGTTCAACCACAACGACGCGGCCAAGAGCAGGTACACGGCCTGGCGCCAAAACCGAGAGATGAATGAACCGAGCCTGGCGATGGCGTGCATGACAAATTGCTCCGGCATTACAAAAAGTCGGCCAACGGCGCGGCCAACTCGCGAAAGCGGCCGGTTGGCATCGCCCATGTGTCCCAGCTAGGAGAAATCGGCCGAGCGTGCAGCGCGTATTCGCTCAAGCGAATAGCGACGAAGCCGTACAGCCCGCCGCGGAACTCGAACAAATCGGGCTCCGGCAGCGGCGCTCGATCACCCACCACATTATAAGCAAAAACAAACAGCCCGCCAAACCGCTCGCCGAACAGCCGCTCCCACTGTGACATGCTTACCAGGTCGTCGCGGGTCGACCAGTTTTTCCAATATTGTTTTTGCTCGCCCGAGGGAAATCGCCGCCCTTTGACGTCGACCAGCCACGAGCTGCGATCGCCCGGCGAGACAATGAAGTCCAGGCTCTTGATCGAGCCATCGGCCCAGCGGCTGCGTTTGGCCTCGTCCACGGCGACATAGGGAACGCACCGCTCGCGGAGGTACTCTTCGAAGGCAGCCTCGTAGTGATTCTCGCGATTGGCCATGATCGAATCCGCGCGCGTCGGTGAGTCGGCAAATGGTCGCGACGAGGGATTTTTTACCACAAAGGCACCAAGGACACAAAGGAGAAGGAACGGGGCGAGCAAGTTCTGGATGTGCGTTCCGCCTTCAGGACCTTCGTGGTCTTTGTGTAATCTTTGTGCCTTCGTGTTAAAAGAATTTGCCCACCAGATCAATCGGCTCAGCCCTTGCCGAGTTGATTGACAATCGTTGACGGAACATCGGCCAGCGCTACGGTGCTGCTTTGACCCGACGCGAGGTCCTTGATCTGGCAGTTGCCTGCCGACCATTCGTTCTCTCCCGCGATGATCGCCAGGCGAAAGCCACGACGGTCGGCATACTTGAGTTGGGCGGAGATTTTTTTGGGCTCAGGATAAAACTCGACGCCCACGCCGGCTGCGCGAATCGCGGCGGCCAACTTCAAATAATCGTGCAGGCGGCCGGCGTCGAAAAACGCGATGAACACCGGCGCTGGCGTGCTCACTTTCTCGACCAGGTGCAACTCTTCCAGCGCAGCCAGCAGTCGATCGAGACCCAGCGACGCGCCGATGCCAGGCAATTGTTCCTTGGTATACAGGCTGGCTAGGTTATCGTACCGGCCACCGGAGCAGACACTGCCAATCCCCGGCAGCTTGTCCAAAAACGTCTCGAACACGGTGCCGGTATAGTAGTCGAGTCCTCGCGCAATCGAAGGGGTGATGCGGACTCGCGCCGGGTCGACGCCCGCGGCCAGCACAGCGGTATTGAGCTCGGCCAATTTCGCCACACCGGCACGGCCCGTCTCGCTCCCCTCGACAATTTTGTCCAACCGGGCGAGCACCTGATCGTTGCTGCCGCTGGTTTCTGACAGGGCAAGCACCTGCTCGGCCTGTTTGTGCGTCGCGCCGGCGACGCCCACCATTTCGTCGGCGACTTTCTCGCGGCCGATCTTGGCCAGCTTGTCCAGTGCCCGCAGCATTGGCGTGGCGCGGTCGGCCAAACCCAGTCGATCGAGCAGGCCGGTCAGCACCCGGCGATTGTTGACGTGGATCGTGAAGTCGCGGATGCCCAGTGCCTGAAACAAGTCGTGGATGACAAGCGTCGTTTCGATGTCGGACGCGAGAGCCTGGGTGCCGATGGTGTCGAAATCGCACTGCATGAATTCGCGGAAGCGGCCGCGCTGGGTATTCTCGCCGCGCCATACGGCGGCGATGTGATAGCGCTTAAATGGCGTGCCCAGCACGGCGATGTGCTGGGCCGCAAACCGCGCCAAGGGCACTGTCAGATCGAAGCGCAATCCGACCCAGCGCTGGCCGTGATCCTGAAACTTGTAGAGTTGCTTGTCGGTCTCTTCGCTCCCCTTGCCCGTCAGGATCTCGAGATACTCCAGAGCCGGAGTGTCGATCGGGCTGAAGCCGTAGGAACGATACACGCGACGCGCGATGTCGATCAGCCATTCGCGCGGGATCATGGTCTCGGGCAAATAATCGCGAAAGCCCTTCAGCGTGCGAGGCTCGATGCGTTTGACGTCGTTCACGGCAAGTGCCTCGATGATAGCCGGCCACATTGAGGCCGGAAAGCTCAGCAAGAATTCCTGGGTCACGGACCCTGGCTCCAGAAAAACGCTCCCTCACCCGATCAAGATTGGCAGCAGTGGCGGCTTGGGGCTGCGGATGCATTCGCCAGGTCTTTTGGGCAAAATCGCTTCGGCATATTCATATGCCTGCTCGGCCGTCTCGAGATATTGCTCATATAGCCAGTCGTCCTCGTACTCGCAGTCTTCAGTGGAGTACTCTCGGCAGATCTGCGGCCGGGTGTGATAGATTCCACAACGGTTGTCGCTCTGCAAATGCTTGCACTCGCTGTGCACCAGCAGATACCAGCTCCCATCTTCCTTGAACACGCTCGCGCCGCCGTGCAGCAGGTACCAGCGCACAAACTCCCAATCCTCGCGCGTTGTCGGATCCTCGATCGGCAGCGCGAAATAGCGACAACATTTGGCGGTGCAATGCGCACACAGCACATCGCCAGGCTTGATCTCGTCTCGCCTCAACTTCGGTTTCAACAGGCCAGTCGCCACGAGGGTTCCTCCACGATCTGAGTCGGCATGCCCCGCGAGCGCATTGGACTGCGCCGGCTAGGCGTGGCCGTTTATTGTAGAAACCGCCAGATTAACAAACGGCCTCCAAATACGCCACGCCAGACCAGGCGTCGCAAGGCTTTCTCGTTACAAAGCCCGACGTAGAATGGCACGCATGGTGCGTCCTGACTGATGAGTTCCGCGCGAGCGGAGCGAATCGTGCTGTATCAAACTTGCGGGTGAAAGTCCCGTCGCGGTAAGCGCCGGAGCGCC
>CAZUPX010000563.1:0-3017 GCA_964622155.1 uncultured Planctomycetaceae bacterium
AGAGGCGCGCGGCGGCGACCTTGCCGCCGATTCTCCCCTGCAAGAATTTTTTGAATCCGACCAAGGGGACGAATCGGACACCCCGCAAGCGTTAGACCCTCCGCCGCTGCACGCTCTGCTGGGCGATCAGCCGGCGGTCGATCTGGCCCAGGCACCGCCAAAGTCGCAACAGCGCAAGCCCGCCGGACCGCGGGAAGACGGCAGCGTGCGACTGGCGCAAGGCGCAAGCAGCGAGCCCAAGCCGGGCAGGTCAAACGGATCGGGCGGTTTGCCAAACGGCTACGCGCGCACCGGCGTGTTCGGAGTAACGGGCGAGGGTCGCAAGTTCGTGTACGTCTTTGATCGATCGGGCAGTATGGACGGTCACGGCGGCGCGCCGTTGAGCGCGGCCAAGTCCGAATTGATCGCCAGCTTGCACGACCTCGACCAGACGCATCAGTTTCAGATCATCTTTTACAACGAACGCCCGCGCGTGTTCAGTCCCACGGGCGTGGCCGGCCGGCTGGTGTTCGGTACCGATCAGAACCGGTCGCTCGCCGAAAAATTCGTGGGCAGCATCACGGCCGACGGCGCCACGCGCCACGAAGACGCCTTGGCAATGGCGCTGAAGATGGCGCCTGACGTGATCTTCTTTCTCACTGACGCCGACGAGCCGCGCCTGACAGCCGATCAGTTGGCTCGCATCGTCCGGCTCAACCAGGGCACGCAGATCAACACGATCGAGTTCGGCTATGGCGTGCAGGTCGAGGGGGACAACTTCCTGACCAAACTTGCCCGACAGAATGGCGGCAAGCATGTCTACGTCGACGTCTCGCGATTGCCGCGGCGCGGCAAGTGAAGTGATGCCGCGGCACGGATTTGCGCAATCGACCCGGCAGTTCAAAACCCGCGATCCGCACTGAATTGCGACTCGGCCGAGTCGCCAAAAAGTCGATTGGTCGCGGTAATTTCACCTCAACGGGGTGCGACAAGGCTTTATGCCGGCAGTAGCTGAAGTCGCCAGACTTCAGTGAGGGTGCGCCTGAATTCTTGCGAATTCAGCTACGTGCCAGGATTTCTTGCCGCACCCCCTCAACGTGCGCCTCCACTCGGACCCGTTCCAAACAGTTTGTTTGCCACGGGTGCTGTGCGCAACTACCATGCGGGCTGCCATTTAAGAGGAGATTTCGCCGGCCGCCGCGCGCCATTTTCTGGGGACCATCATTTTTTTTGTCCCCTCTTGGTCCCGTTTCGCGTGGTTAGATGTAGGGAAAACGCTGCCATGGGCGCTGAGGAACCCGAGACCGTCGAGCTGTTGCGGCGGATCGGCGATGGCGACGAGCAAGCCCTCGGCCGGCTGTTGATAAGGCATCGTGCCAGATTGCGGCGGATGGTCAGCGTGCGCATGGATTCGCGGCTGAGTGGCCGCATCGATCCCTCGGACGTGGTCCAGGACGCGTTGATGACCGCATCGCGCAAAATCGACGAGTTCATACGCGACAGGCCGCTGCCCTTCTACCCTTGGCTGCGCCAGTTGGCGTGGAACCGCCTGACCGATCTGCATCGCAAACATGTACACGCTCAGAAGCGCAGTTTGAGCCGAGAGGATGCCGGATTCGTAGCGCTGTCCGACCGATCGGCCATGCAGTTGGTCGATCGACTGGCCTCCAGCGGCAGCAGCCCCAGCCGGCGCGTGCTGCGCAGGGAGATTCGCGACCGGGTTCGCAAAGCGCTCGACGAACTTGCGGCCCGCGATCGCGAAATCCTCGTCCTGCGACATCTGGAGGAGCTATCCATCGGCGAGATCGCCGCCGTCATCGGGCTGACCGAAGAGGCGACCAGAAAACGACAGGTCCGCGCGCTCGAGCGCCTGCAAAAGCAACTCGGCAGCAACACCTGAGGCGACAATGAAAGAGCTCATTCACGGTTCGATCTCACAAACAGAGCACGACGCTCAATTCGCCAACCTGGTCGATGCCGTCATTGACCAAATCCAAGCGGGCCAGCCAGTCGATCTTGCGGCCCTGGTCCGTGAGCACCCCGACGATGCCGAGCGGCTCCGCCGGCTGCTGCCGACACTCGAAGCAATCGCCGAAGTAGGCCACCTCGAAGGCACCGGCGAGACGACCTCCAAGTCGCTTCACCTGGAAGGCGGGCTGCGGCCGGGCATTCTGGGCGATTACCAGATTGTGCAGGAGATTGGCCGCGGCGGGATGGGGGTCGTCTACGAGGCCCAGCAGATTTCGCTCGCGCGGCGCGTGGCGCTCAAGGTGTTGCCGTTTGCCGCGGTGATGGATCCGCGGCAGTTGGCCCGCTTCAAGAACGAGGCCCAGGCCGCCGCCACGCTCGACCATCCCAACATTGTCTCGGTCTATGCCATCGGCTGCGAGCGGGGCGTCCACTATTTTGCCATGCAGTACATCGCCGGCCAGACGCTGGCCGAGGTCATTCGCGACCTGCGCCGGCGCGATGGCACGGCCGCCGAAAGCCACTTCGATTCGGCCACCGCCAGTTATCTGCTGTCTGGCAAATCAGGCACCCAGCAGACGCCAGGGCCCATCCAGCCCGTTCCACCATCGGCCCCCGCCTCGGCCCCCACGGTCCGACCGCCGCAAGCGGTCATCTCCACCCAGCGGGCCGCCAGTGCGACGGCCATCTTCCACAGCGTCGCGCGCCTGGGCATCCAAGCCGCCGAGGCCCTCGACCATGCCCACGGGCACGGCATCCTGCACCGCGACGTCAAGCCCGGCAACCTGATGCTCGACGCCACCGGCAAGTTGTGGGTGACCGATTTTGGCCTGGCGCGGATCGAAAGCGATGCGGGCATGACGATGACTGGCGACCTGCTGGGAACCATGCGCTACATGAGTCCTGAGCAGGCATTGGCCAAGCGCGTGGTGGTCGATCATCGCTCGGACGTTTATTCGCTGGGCGTGACGCTCTATGAGCTGTTGACGCTGCGGCCCGCTTTTGCGGGCGAGGATCGCCAGGAACTCCTGCGCCAAATCGCCTTCGATGAACCCAAACCACCGCGGACG
>CAZUPX010000564.1:0-1796 GCA_964622155.1 uncultured Planctomycetaceae bacterium
CGTATATGTTCGAGCTCTTCCAAGCGCGTCAGGCGGTCGCGGATCGTGCGAAAATTGGTCAGCGTCCCACCCAGCCAGCGGTCGCTGACAAAGGGCATGCCGCACCGCAGCGATTCGCGCTCGATGGTCTCACCCGCCTGCCGCTTCGTGCCCACGAACAGCACCAGGCTGCCCCCGGTGGAAACCTGCTTGAGGTACTTCTTGGCACGCAACAATCCGCGGATCGTTTCGCGGACGTCGATGATGTGGATTAGATTCTGGCGGGCATAGATATAGGGCCGCATCTTGGGGTTCCAGCGGCTTGCCCGATGGCCGAAATGAACCCCCGCCTCGATCAATTGTTTGACCTGAACTAATGGCACGCAACACCTCTTTAAGGCACACCGGCTTGTGCATCGCACGCGCGATACTGCCGGCGTTATCGAGAACACTCGGTCTGTTAGAAAACGCAGCCGCCTGTTCTGGACCGTTCAGTCAGGCGAGCCAACCAATTTATACGCTTGGGATTAACGCGTCAATCGCCGCTTAGTCGCGGCCGCGAGATGGTAACGCCGCTTACGCATTGCGAAGTGCGGCGCGACGGCGTGCCAACGCACAACTGGCCATTGCCAATGCGGCGCCAATGACCAATAACACCAGGCTCGAAGGCTCTGGAATCTGGAGGACGCTGGCGTCCATCATGGAATCGACGTCAGCGAACCCCGAAGTACCGCTGGACCAGGTTGAAACCTGCCCCCAGGTGGAGCCCATCAGAGACAGATCGGAGATATTCACCACGCCGTCGCTGTTGAGGTCGCCCTGAGACCAACTATAGCCGCCAGGGCTCATGTGCTTCCCCCAGTTCGCGCCCAAGACGGCCAGATCGGCATTGTCGACTGTACCGTCCATGTTCACGTCGCCGCCCAACAATACGCGCCACGTCATCAACGGATCGCCTACAACGGTATTCACGAACCCCAACTGTTTCAGCGAGCTCCAGGCCGCTTCGCCAAAAGTCATTCCAGCCAGCAGATTCTTGAACAAATAATCTTCGTTGGCCACCCGGTACACGCTAGCGCCCGGTTCGGCGACGTTTCCCATGGCTGCGGTGCCACCCATTTCCAGCCATTGTGCGACCTGTCCTTGGTTGCCTTGATAAGCCCCCAGCGTGAAACTCTGCGCGTTAAAGCTTTCCCATGTGTTGAACACAGCGCCATTGGCCAGTGTGATCCCCAACGCGCCGTTGGCGGTGTAGTTGGCCGGGGTCGAGCTTTGATTCTTGCCGTGGCTGTCATATCCGATGACGGGACCGGCGGCCGTGGGTAAGGCACCCGGTGTCACACCCACGAATGCCGTCGTGTTGTCAGATGTGACCGGCAGGCCCGCCGGGTTTAGCACGTCGTTGACCAATTTGCCCATCGTAGGCGCGTAGGTTTTCGTGGGATCGTTGTCGACGACGAAATGAAAAGGGCCATTCGGGCTGTTGGACGGACCAATGAACGCGTTTTGTGCACGGTCAATCATACCGGGGCTGTGAATGCCGTTTATATCGGTACCGATCACGTCGGCAACCGTGTAGCCGTCGAGGCGCGCCGTCAACAGCATGTCGTAAGTTACCGGATCGAATGCGCCGGTCGACTTGTAGAACGGATTGTTGCTCCAGTGGTTTGTCCACGCGTAGCTCTGGTCCCCCATCTTCAGATAGTTGTCCACGTAGCGGATGTTGGTCAGCTCGCTTTCCAGGCTGGAATTCGCCTGCCAATTCAAAAGAATGTGATCCGTGCCGGGTGGATCCTGATAGACCGGTGGATTCGGGG
>CAZUPX010000565.1:0-2061 GCA_964622155.1 uncultured Planctomycetaceae bacterium
CCTGATCGGATTTGCCCAGTGGATCGTCGACGATGACGCTCAGCGCGCAAAAGGTCTGGAGGAAGCCAGGCGGATCATGGACATGACAGTCCAGATCGGCGGTCGACGGATCGCCGCGCCCCCGGCCGGAGTTACCGAAAAAGACCATCTCAACCTGCCCACCATCGCCCAGCGGTATCGGGCGCTATTGGATCTGGGCCAGCAGCACGAGGTCGTGCCGCAGCTTGAGCTGTGGGGCTTTTCGCGCGTGCTCAGCAAGCTCAGCGAGGTCGTGTTCGTCACGATCGAATGCGGGCATCCCCAGGCGTGCATCCTTGCCGATTCGTACCACTTGTACAAAGGCGGCTCGGACTACGAGAGCCTGCGGCTGCTGGGCAGTTCGTCGATGCACGTATTCCACATCAACGATTATCCTGCCAGGCCCGAGCGCAAAGAAATTACCGACGCGCATCGCGTGTTCCCCGGAGACGGCGTGGCGCCATTGGGCGTGCTGTTTCGCGCTCTGCGTGACATCGGCTTTCGCGGGATGTTGTCACTTGAGCTGTTCAATCGGGAGTATTGGAACCAGGACGCGCTTTACATCGCCCGCGCGGGGTTTGAGAAGACGCGCGACGCGGTGCGTAAGGCGTTGGCGTGAATCCGCAGTTGGGTGCTCCGATGAAGGACGAGGCAAGCTACATTTGCGACTCGTGCGGCGAGGAGATCGTCATTCCAATCGACCTGTCGGCCGGCGAACGTCAACGCTACGTCGAGGACTGTCCCGTTTGCTGCCATCCCAACGTGCTATCGATCGAGCTCGACGAGTCCGGAGAAGTCCGCGTGTGGAGTGAGCACGAATAGGACTGCTCAACCGTCAGCGCAGTGCCTTGTGCGCGGCGTGATTCTCGAGCAGCCCGTCTCGCATATGAATTATGCGGTGGGCTCTCGCCGCGATGTCGGATTCGTGCGTGACCATGATGATCGTCTTGCCGGCGGCGTTGAGCGCTTCGAGGATTTGCATGATCTCCTCGCCGGTGGCCGTATCCAGGTTGCCGGTCGGCTCGTCGGCCAGGATCACATGCGGGTTGTTCACCAGGGCGCGGGCAATAGCCACTCGCTGCTGCTGACCGCCCGAAAGCTGATAGGGCCGATGATCCAGTCGATCGCCAAGACCTACCATCTTGGCCATTTCGATACACCGATCGCGTGCTTCGCTCGACATGTCGCCCTGGTAATACAATGGCAACTCGATATTCTCGACCACGGTCAACTGGGCGATCAGGTTGTACGACTGGAAGATGAAGCCCAGCATGCGGCTGCGAATCTCAGACAGCTCGTCGTCGTCGAGCTGCGAAACGTCCTGGCCGCCGATGATGTATTGACCCTGTGTAGCGCGGTCCAGGCACCCCAACAAGTTCAAAAGCGTACTTTTGCCGGAACCCGAGTGGCCCATGATGGCCACGAAATCACCCTCGGGAAAGTCGATCGAGACGCCGCGCAGCGCGCGAACCACAATGCCCCCTTTGAGCAAGTAGTCCTTGTGGACATCAATGACCTGGGCCGCCATCTTCACGGGCTTGATCCCCGGACGAGCCTCTTCGATTGAGCCGTAGCTCCCGCGATCATTCATGGCGGAGTGCCTCGATCGGGTCCATTTTGGCCGCGCGGCGCGCCGGATAAATTCCGAACACGACGCCCACGCCGACTGAGATCAAGAACGCGGCGAAAATCGACCAGGGGGCGATGCGGGGCTCCAATAGCTGAATGTTGGAGGGCAGAGCGGTCATGATGTCGGGAAACAATAGGTCCATCACGGCACGCGTACCCTTTATCGCCGGGTGACAGAGAAATCCAAAGAACACACCCAGCAATCCACCCGTCGCCGAGAGCACGATCGTCTCGCTCAGAAACTGTGAAATGATGTCGCTCTGTTTGGCTCCCAGCGCGCGGCGAATGCCGATCTCGCGAGTCCGCTCGGTCACGGTGGCCAGCATGATATTCATGATCCCGATTCCGCCCACTAGTAGCGCGATGCCGGCGATCAGCACAAGCAGCAGGTTGAACATCATCTGCAGAACCTGG
>CAZUPX010000566.1:0-5684 GCA_964622155.1 uncultured Planctomycetaceae bacterium
GCGCCGCGTGATCTTCACGTCGAATGCCGGGAGTTTGCAGCGCCATCCGCAGCACGCCGCCGCTCAGCCGGCGATCCATTCCAACCAGAACGTTGTCCATCACGCTCATGTTTCCGAACAGACGAATGTTTTGGAACGTACGGGCGATGCCAGCCCGCGCGATCACCTCGGGCGTCCGCCGCGCACGACTCCACACGGCCCAAGTGCCCAGCGAACCGACGACGATTCCGAGCACCAGTGCCACGAGCGCCGTCACGCGGCGCTTGGCTGATTCACGGGCAATGCCTGCATATCGCTCAAGCGTTGCCTGTGCGTCGGCTTCGTCGCTCAGGGTCGCAAGAATCTCGTCGGCGCTGTCGACGATGACCCATTTTCCGTCGCGCTGGGTGATTGGGTCGCGAGAGCCAGCGGTGCTTGCCGCGGCGATGAGTTTTTCGAACCGCGATCGCATCTGTTCGGCCTCGTCGCGAGACTTGGCATAGCCCAGCGTGCGACGCCCGTCGGCCGAGCGGACAGCGAAGCGACCGCCGCGCACGCGATCGATCGCCGGAGTTCCGCGCCAAAAGTCGAAGGCGTCATTCCAGGCGGCCCGGTATGAAAACGACTCGCCCGGCCCGCCATAGTTTCGCTTGATCGTGGCCCGCCACAGCGCATTGATGTCCAGCGACAACGCCGCGGCCACTAGTCCCGTCAGCAATCCGATAAGGGCCGCCGCCGTGGCAACACGCCATGTGAATGGCCGCCGTAGCGGATGGTCGTGGAACGTGATCGAACCACTGGTCGGCTCGTAAATGCCGGTAATGGCATTGAAGACGGTCGTCTTGCCTGCACCATTGGGACCGATGATCGAGAATATTTCTCGCGACTCGACGGAGCAATCGACATTCTCGACTGCCGTGAGGCCTCCAAATCGCACGGTCAGCTTGTCCAATCGCAACAATGCCATGCCTATGTTCCCCCGGCGATCGCGCGGCGCTCTTCGCGGGCGCTTGTCAGCTCGGCCTCCACCTCGCGCGAGGGAAGCAAGCCCTCGGGACGGAATCGCATCATCAACACCAGCGCCAGCCCAAAAATCATCAGCTTCCAGTTGGTGAAGCTCAACAGCGGGCTGACGGTTGGATTAATGTTGGCGTTCTGGATTAAGCCATCCAGCGCGGGCGCCAGGACGTTGTCGAATCCTATCAGCAGAAACACGCCCAATAGCGTGCCGCGCAAACTACCGAGTCCGCCGAGGATCACGCAGCAGAGCATGATCATGGAACGGTTGAAATCGAATGCGTCGGGCCCCGCGGTGCTGGTCAGTGCCGTGGCATACAGGCAGCCGGCCATGCCCGCCAGCCCGCAGCCCAAGGCAAACGCCGAGAGCTTGACGCGCGCGGCCCGAATGCCGCTGCACGTGGCGGCCAGCTCGTCTTCGCGAATCGCGACCCACGCGCGGCCCAGCCGAGAGCGTTCCAGGTTCCGCAACAGGACGATGACGAGCACCAACAATCCGAGCGCCAGGTAATAAAACAGCCGATAGTCGAGGCTCCAGTCGGGCACGATCCCCAGCCACGCCAGCGGTGCGTGCAAGAAGTTCGGTAGGTGCGGAGGAGGGACGGGATTGAGCCCGCGTGTGCCGGCGGTGATGTCTTCAAGGTTGCGGAGCGTGAAACGTGTGACCTCACCGAAACCGAGCGTGACAATGGCCACATAGTCGCCGCGTAAACGTAAGGTCGGCGCACCCAGCACGATGCCGGCCAGCGCCGCGCCGGCCGTCGAGAGCACAAGCGTCGCCAGAAACCCGAACTGGAACGGGTAAGCGGGCACCGCCAGAATGCCGGTGATGTAAGCCCCAATGCCAAAGAACGCGGCAATACCCAGGTGCAACAGACCTGTGTAACCCACCACCACGTTGAGCCCCAGCGCCAGGATGGCATAGATGAAGATATAAGTCAGTTGCATGCCGACCGAAATCTCGGTCCAGGCGAAAAGCGCCTTCTCGGGATAGACCAATAGCGGGTAGACGACCAGAAGGGCAAGATAAAAGAGTTCCATTCCCGCCCGCCGGGGTCGAAGCGAGCTCGTACTGCCGGGCTTTGAGGGGCTCATACTTTTTCCCTCATGCGCGCACCCAACAGGCCGGACGGCCGGAAGACCAGAATGGCGATCAGAATCACGAACACCAGCGCACTCGTCCAGCGCTCGCCGACGAAGCCGCTGCCGAACGAGCGGGCCAGGCCGATGACCAGTCCACCCAGCACGGCGCCGGGTATGTTACCGATGCCCCCCAGCACGGCCGCGGTGAAGGCATACAGCCCGTTTTGAAAACCCATCTGGTAGCTGATCGTGTTGATGTACAGTCCGTAGATCACGCTGGCCGCGCCGGCTAGCGCGCCCCCCAGCGCGAACGTGACGGCGATGACCCGGTCGACGTTGATGCCCATGAGCTGCGCTGCCAGCGGATCCTGAGCCGTCGCCCGCATGGCCTTGCCCAGCTTCGTGGTTTTCACGAACAGTGTCAGCGCGATCATGATGGGCACCGTCACGGCGGCAACCATCAGATCTTTGACGGTGTAGCTCAGGGCCGCGTCCTCGCCCAGCAGGTTCTGCCGCGAAACGAGATTGGGAAAGTCGAGGTCGGCGGCCCCGCCCCACAGCAACCCCACGTTCATCAAGATGAACGACACGCCGATGGCCGAGACCAACGGCGCCAACTTGGGCGCGCGGCGCAGCGGCCGATACACGATTCGATCGATGCTCACATTCAGCACCGCGCAAAAGACCGGCACCACCACCAAGAGCAGCCCCATTCCGAGCCAGAGTTGCGTCGACTCGGCGTTTTCCAACTTCAATAGACCCACTACCGCCAGCGCTAGGAATGAGCCCAGCATGAACACGTCGCCGTGGGCAAAGTTGATCAACTCGATGATCCCGTAGACCATCGTGTAACCCAGCGCGATCAGCGCAAAAAGCGCGCCGTTTGTCAGTCCGATCAGCGTGTATTGCAGGATGGCCTGGCCGAGACTCGAACTGTCAGTGGCAGCCAAGAGCGAAAGCGTCACCGACGGTGTCCTCCGTCGAGCGTGGGGCGCGCGCTAGCGCGGGAGACGGCGCCGCGTCGACTACTGGCCCAGCAGTTTGACAAATTCGAACCGGCCATTGTGAATAATGTTGCCACTGATCGTGCGCAAGGTCGTGTCGCCATTCTCGTCGAATGACCATGTGCCCAGGGCGCCTTTGTCAAAGTCCTTGATCGCCAGGGCGGCCTTTAGAATTGCCTCTCGATTCTTCTCGCCAGCGCGAGCGATGGCCTCGAGCGCCACTTTGCCGGCTTCGTAGCCGTAAATTGCGTAGCCCTCGGGCATCTTGCCGAATCGTTCCTGATACTTTTCGACGAATGCTTTGCCGGCGCCCTCGAGCCGCTCGGGCGGAAGGCCGCCAAACGTGACGTAGCAGCGATCGTTAACGTTCTCGGCGCCGGCCGAGGTAATGAACGCTTCTTCGTAACACGCGTCGGGCACCATCAATTTGCAATCCAGTCCCGCGGCGATCATGTCCTTGGCGATCTGGCCGCCCTTGGACTGCGTCGTGCCGCCGAAATACACCAGATCGGGCCGCTCGGCGCGGATCGTGGCCATCAGCGGTTTAAATTCCTGGGCTTTCGAATCAATACTCTCGCTGCCCAACACCTCGATGCCCAAGTCCTGACAGGCCTCGATGAATAGCGTGGCGATCCCCTTGCCGTAGACCTCGTTGTCGTCAAGGACGTAGACCCGTTTGACCCCCAGCTCCTTGGCCCAGACCGCGCCCAAGGGACCTTGCAGGTCGTCGGTCGGAACCAGCCGCGTATAATTCACCTTGTATTGCTCGTCCGGCGTTGGCCGGTAGATGTCAGGCTCGCCCGGGTCGCCCTTGTCGGGCTTGGTCAGACCGGGCCAGGTATTGGCAGGACTGACCATTAGCAAATGGGCCTTGTTAAGAATCGGCATCGAGATTTTGGCGGCGCCGGAGTTGTAGGTGCCGATGTACACCATCACGTCGGGATCTTGCACGGCGCGGACGGCATTGGCGGTTTCGGCCTCGGCGGTCCATTGGCCCGCGCCGGCCGTGGCGTCGTCCCAGTCGGCATATACGACGTCGAACTCGCCGGCCTTGGAATCGGCCTCGGCCATGGCCATTTTGATGCCGTTGACGATCGTGTCGGTCTGGGCCTTGGCGCTGCCGGTCCGCGGCAGGCTGGAGACAATTTTGATGAGCTTGGGATTGCCGTCGGCGGCTCCGCGCCAGCCCGCCAGCGTGGTCACACCCAACAGCGCCACAAGCAACAAGGGTGCCAGATAGCGTGACACAAGGCGCCCTCCAGGGTGAAATGTGCGGTGCCAGCAGCGATGGCTGCCTTACGTCGAGCGATTCTAGCGCATGCCAAATTGCCCGTCAATTGCCGAGTCACGCGCGTGAGCGAACCTTGCAAGTCGCGTTAATACTTCATCCTTCCGCTGGCGCGGGCACTTGCCAGCATCGGCCTTGACCTGAACTTTGCCGTTGCGGTACTGTTTGCGGCCCCGTGATGCTGGTGCTGGCGGCCGGGCACGTCGCGGCAGGGCATTCGTCACTTTTCTCGTCTGCGAGGTGTTTTCATGAGCGTCGCTCCCTCACAGCATTCGGTGACTCCTGCCCTGTTTCCGCACGCTGCCGCGGTGGTCGCGGGCGTTCCGCTGCTCGACGTCAACCGGCAATATCAAACCATCCGGCGCGAAATCTCGGCGGCGATCGCTCGTGTCTGCGAGTCGGGTCGCTTCGTGCTGGGGCCCGACTGCGAGCAGCTCGAAGCATCGTTGGCGGATTACTGCCAGGTGCCGCATGCCGTCGGTTGCGCCTCGGGCAGCGACGCACTGCTGCTGGCCCTGATGGCGCTCGACATCGGGCCAGGGGACGAAGTGCTGATGCCCAGCTACACATTCTTTGCCACCGCCAGCGCCGCCTGGCGGCTGGGCGCCAAGCCGGTGTTTGTCGACATCGAGCCCGTGACGTTCAACATCAATCCCAAGCTGCTCGAGTCGCACATCACGAATGCCACGAAAGCGATCATTCCGGTCCATCTTTACGGTCAAAGTGCGGATATGGACCCTCTTGTTGCCGTTTCAAAGAAACATGGTCTTGTTTTAATAGAAGATGCTGCACAGGCGATCGGAGTTCAATATAAGGATGGAACATATGTCGGAAATTTTGGTTCGATAGGCTGTTTCTCATTTTTCCCAAGTAAAAATCTCGGCGCGTTCGGCGATGCCGGGCTTGTAACAACGAACGACGAAGCGATGTACGAAAAGTTAAAAATGCTTCGCGTTCACGGAAGCAAAGTGAAATATTATCATCAACTTGTCGGCGGGAATTTTCGGATCGATGCGCTTCAGGCGGCAGTGTTGGACGTGAAATTACCGCATCTTGACGGATGGTCGTCAAAGAGGAGAGAGAACGCAACATTATACCGCGAGTTCTTTGCGAAACATTCCCTTGACGTTCGTTTACCCGAAGCTGTCTACGAATCGTCCGGAGCAAAAAATCATCACATTTATAATCAGTTTGTCATCCGAGTTTCACGGCGTGATGAATTGAAGAAATATCTGACAGGGAAGAGTATTGGAACGGAGATCTACTATCCTGTTCCATTTCATAAGCAAGAATGTTTTGCATCACTCCCTTCC
>CAZUPX010000567.1:0-1880 GCA_964622155.1 uncultured Planctomycetaceae bacterium
CTCGCAAATGTCGGGCGGTCAGCAGCAGCGC
The DNA here is from genome assembly GCA_964622155.1 of uncultured Planctomycetaceae bacterium. Lineage (GTDB taxonomy): Bacteria > Planctomycetota > Planctomycetia > Pirellulales > PALSA-1355 > CAZUPX01. The sequence continues at coordinate 32 of CAZUPX010000567.1, forward strand.
CTGGCCATTGCTCGCTCGCTGATTAACCAACCGGCGCTGTTGTTGGCCGACGAGCCAACTGGCAATCTCGACTCGCATACCAGCGTCGAGATTCTCGAGATGTTCCAGCAACTCAACGCCTCGGGGCTGACAGTGATTCTGGTCACGCACGATCCCAAGGTGGCCACGTACGCCCATCGCACGATTCGCGTGGCCGACGGAGTGATCGAGGAGGACGACGGCGGCCCGCCGCCAGCATTGCCCGCACCGCACTTGCTGCGCACGAACTTGCGAACCACCAACGGCCATCACGATGACACTGGAGAGAAAAATGGCGGCTCCTGTTCTGACGGTCCGGCCGAGCCAGTCGGAGTTGGCAACGGAGACAGCGGTAGCGCCGTGGCCATACGACCACAAACCAAGGTGCGCAGACGCGTCGTCGCGACGCCGCAATGCGAGGCCGCGACCGAGAGCGAAGTTGCCGAGTCCGTCGAGAAAGTCCGTCTATCGCTGGGGGAACGTGTATCGGCACTGATGCCAGCCACGTTGCGCACGGCCTTCGGCGCGTTGCGGCGCAACCTGATGCGTTCGGCGCTGACGACGCTGGGCATCATTATCGGCGTGGGTGCCGTCATTGCCATGATCGAAATCAGCGAAGGCTCTCGCGCCGCACTGATGAAGACCATGTCGAGCATGGGCGCCAACGTGCTGATCGTCGCCAACGGCGCGGCAGCCAGCGGCGGCGTCAGTTGGGGGTCGGGCACGGAAGAGACGCTGACGCCGGACGATGCAATCGAGATGACACGGCAGTGCCCGGCGGTGGCCGAGGCGGCGCCTATCGTGTCCGCCGGTGGCCAACTCGTCTATGGCAATCGCAACTGGGTACCCATGAGGATCACCGGCTCGACGCCAGGCTATCTGATCGTCCGCGATTGGAGCGATATGGATGAGGGCGAGATGTTCACCGATCGCGACGTGCTCTCGGCCAATCGAGTGTGCGTGATTGGTCGCACGTTGGCCCGCGAGCTGTTTCAGGGCGAGTCGCCGGTTGGCAAGGACATTCGCCTCAAGAACGTCTCGCTGCGCATCGTGGGCGTGCTGGGACGCAAAGGGGCAAACATGATGGGCGAGGACCAGGATGACATCGTGCTGGCACCTTGGACGACCATAAAGTACCGCATCAGCGGCACGAGAACCGCCCCCGCCAATGCAAAGGCGGCTGCCACGAGCGCTTCGAATCTGGAAAAGATGAACAGTCTGAAAAACCCTTACCCCGGCACGGTCACGCTATATCCTGTTCAGTCGGCTGTGCAGCAGGCCAACACGCCGCAGCCGGTGCGGTTTGCGACCGTCGACGTCATTCTCGTCAAAGCGGTCTCCGCCAGCCGAACCAAGGAGGCGCTCAGCGAGATCACGGCCCTGCTGCACGAACGCCACCGGATCCGCGATGATCAGGACGACGACTTCACGATCCGCGACATGGCCGAGATCATTTCGGCCATGTCGTCGATGTCGCGGATGATGGGGGGACTGCTGTTGATCGTGGCCATGATCTCGCTGGCCGTGGGCGGCGTGGGAATCATGAATATCATGCTGGTCTCGGTGACAGAACGGACTCGCGAGATCGGCTTGCGCATGGCGGTGGGAGCGCGGTCCTATCACGTCTTGCGACAGTTTCTCATCGAAGCAGTCGTGTTGTGTTTATTTGGCGGGGCGATGGGCATTGCCTTAGGGCGTGCCGCCACGACCTTGGTCTGGTACTTCATGCGCTGGCCGGTGCAGGCCTCGTTGCCCGCGATTGCCGCCGCGTTCGTGGTCTCGGCGGGCGTGGGGATCGACTTTGGTTTCTATCCGGCGTGGAAGGCCAGCC
>CAZUPX010000568.1:0-3005 GCA_964622155.1 uncultured Planctomycetaceae bacterium
CGACCGCCATGGTCAGCATTCCGCGCCACGGTCCGAGCACGACCGCCGCCAGCGCCGCACCCAGCAAGTGGCCGGAGGTACCGGTCTCGATCGGGAAGTTGACCATTTGCGCCGCGAAGATTCCCGCGCCGGTGGCGGCCATCAGGGCGCTTGAGTCGCCGGCGCGATTTTTGTCGAACGATCGCAAGCGAGCAAAGCCCACGCCCAATGCGGCAGCCGAGGCCAACGTCGAAGCCGTGCAAACAGGGTCGGTCAGAAAGCCATTGGGGATGTGCATCAGTCCGCTCCTGTCTTCAAGCTGATCGTGATCGGATCCAAAACTGCCCTCGCGACGCGCGAACCCTGAGTATCCTAAAATGGCTGCAAGGTTGCAAGCAATTCTGCCGCGATTTGGCCGCCAAACGTCCAATCGACGCCCAGCCAGGCCGCGTCATGTGGGGCCGGCAGCGTGCTAGCTCAAACATACCTTTTTTGCTGCGAATCCTCGCCTTTGCCGCAGCAGGCCGATCACGCGCCCCCTTTTTGTTCGGAAGTGCGCCGGACTTCGATGGTCCGCGCCGGCAGGCCGATTTCCCGCTTGGCACACCCGGCCAGGGAAATCATGATGGTCGCAACCCGCCCTGGCATTCCGGAGCCCTTTATTGAGTCCTAAGTAGCCAATGGACCAGGGCCGACCAGCAGGAGGCCCGGGAAATGGGCCAGTTCAGTCAATGCGCAACAGACCGTTACCTTGCTAGGGATCAATAATCGTGGAAATTCGCGGCACGTCAATCGACGACACCTTTGCCGAAGCCTTTCGCATGCGCTTCGTGCGGCTGGTTGTCACGGCCCACGACGAACATTGGCTCGACGCGGCGGTGCGCGAATTTACCGGCTATAGCTCGTCGATTATCTCGTGCGACAGCGAAACGGGCGTCGAGCGCCGCCTGGCGCCGGACGAAACGCCCGACGGCCGAGTGGGGGCGGCACTGCTGGTATTTGGGTTTTCGCCCGAGTCGCTCGCAGTCGTCGTGCCCAACCGGGCCGGCCAGTGCCTCATGACATGCCCCACCACCGCCGTGTTCGACGGCCTGGCGGCGGGTGAGAAACGCATCCCGTTGGGCAAGACCATTCGCTACTTCGGCGACGGGTTTCAAAAGAGCAAGCTCATCGCGGGCCGCCGCTATTGGCGGATCCCGGTGATGGATGGCGAGTTCTTGGTGGAGAGCATGGTCCACGTCGACAAGGGAGTCGGCGGTGGCAACATCATTTTGCAGGCGGCCACGGCCGAGATCGCCTTGAATGCCGCGCGGCGGGCAATCGCCGCCATCGAGCCAATGACCGGCGTGATCACGCCGTTTCCCGGCGGCGTCGCCCGCAGTGGCAGCAAGGTCGGCAGCCGTTACAAGACGCTCAAAGCGTCGACGGCCGATCAATATTGTCCCAGCCTGCGGGGGCGCGTGGAAACCAAACTGGTCGATGGCGCCAATGCCGCCTACGAGATCGTAATCGATGGTGTCGACGAATCCAGCGTCGGGGCCGCGATGGCCGCGGGCATCCGCGCCGCGGCCGGCGAGGGGCTAATCGCCATCACTGCCGGGAACTACGGCGGCAAGCTCGGGAAGTTTCACTTCCACCTGCGACAACTCTTGGCTTAGCAAGTGGCTACGGCCCGGAAAGCTCCAGCGGCGGGATTTCGTTTTCGCCCTCGACGACCGCATAGCGCAACGGTGATCAATCGGCGCGCAATGCGGCTGGCGAATTACAAACCGCCGTTCCCAGTCAGCTCGTTGCCGGCGCGCGTGACCTGGGTGGCCAGAGTGTACAGGTCGACCTGGTCGACGATGAATCGGACCGACCCATCTGCGTAACAAAAGTTGGCGCCGGCGTCGTGGAAGCTGTAGAAGCAATGTCCCCACTCGTTGGAGTTGTTGATTGAGAGCTGGCCGGGGATCGTGGTGAAGGACGAGTGCCACGGTTTGCGCTCGCCGATCTGGTAGGCGTTGTCGGTCGTGGCCCAGGCTCCGCCGCGGGCGCGAATTCGGACCGGACCGACATAGTTGACCGGGTACTTTTCTCGTCCCCGCCAAACGTCCTCGCGACCCGCGCACTCGGCAAGCATGATCGTGTTGGCCGTGCCGTCGGCGACGTCTTTGAGGCGGTTCTTTTGATTGTTCGTGGCGTACCAGTAGATGACGCCGCGCAAGTCCGAGCTCGACAAGAACTGACCGCCGCCGGTCAAGACCAGGTTGATGTCGGTGTGAACGCCGGCGGGCGTGAAGTAATCGCCGCAGGCCCCGGTCTTGTTCGGCGGCGTCGTTTCGGGCTTATCCTGCATGCGGTTTGCCTCGGGCGTGGTGGGACACTGCATGAAGGGAAGTCGATCGGCGACAATCGTGCGGTTGGGCTCGCGCCACCAACTAGTCTTCAAATCGTATCCCAGCACGCGCGACTCTTCTTCCATGTGCGGAAAGATGAAGGGGACCCAGTTGTTCTGCGCCAGGCTGGAGTCGGTGTATGCCAGCGGCAAACACTTCTGAGCGTTTTCGAAGTTGAGGATTGCCAGGCCAAGTTGCTTGAGATGGTTCTGGCATTGCGAACGGCGAGACGCCTCGCGCGCCGTCTGCACAGCCGGCAGCAACAAGGCCACCAAGACACCGATGATGGCGATAACGACCAAGACTTCGACAAGGGTAAAACCGCGGCAGCGTCCAGTGTGAAATAAGCACATTGGGCCAACTCCTGGATCAATCCTCTGCCTTGATAATCCGGTGCGAACGCTACATCGGCATGATTATACCCAATGTCGGCCGATGCGATCGTGGGAGGTTCGGCGAGGCGAATGAATGGCCAGGAGTGGTGATTTTTTGATCAGGCGATGAGGGCTTTGAGGCGCTTGTCGCCCCACACTCAAACTTAGTCAGTTATTAAACCCACGGCCTCTGGCCGTGTGACCCGAAGAGCTTCGGAGCGATGCGTGGTGCATGGGCCTGCCAGCCGGCGTAGGTTGTCCTTCCGGGAAGGCC
>CAZUPX010000569.1:0-7654 GCA_964622155.1 uncultured Planctomycetaceae bacterium
GCGCCGCGGTGCCGCGGACGTTCTTCCCTATGTGAGCCTGCAGAACTCGCCGGACTGGGAGCGCGCGTACTATCTCGGTGTCGAGCACGAGCCTTTCCGAGTGGGAGGCGGTAGCGCCCCGGAAGCGCTCGACAACATGCACCTCCAGAAGAATACCAGCGTGCAGAGGCTGGAAAGGCGGATCGATCTGCTTCACGACTTCGACAAAATCCACCGCGATTTTGACGGGAGGGCGATCGCCGAGGGAATCGACGCCTTTCAAGAGCGTGCCCTGGAGATCGTCGTCTCTGGCAAGGTGCACAACGCCTTCGACGTTGAAAAGGAGCCACAGCACGTTCGCGCGCGCTACGGCGATGGCCCGTTCAAATATGGTCGGCATCCGGGGAGCTTATTTCTCCAAGCTCGCCGACTTCTGGAAGCGGGCGTTGCGGTGGTCACCGTCTCCATCCCCGGTTGGGACACTCACCGCGACAATTTCTCCACTCTTCGCGATCTCGTTCCACCGCTGGACCAGGCACTGCATGCTCTGGTCACCGATCTGGATGAGCGCGGCTTGCTCCAAGACGTGGTGGTGCTCATGGGTGGCGAGTTTGGTCGCACGCCGCGGATTGGCGACATTACGCCCGACGGGCGCAGCCACTGGCCAGAGGCCGGATTCCTCTGGCTCGCTGGCGGCGGATTGAAGACCGGCCAGGTTATCGGCGCCACCGACGGCCGAGGCGAGCGAGTTGTCGGCTCGCCGATCCAAATACAAAACGTGCTGGCCACGTTGTATCCCAAGCTAGGCATCGATCCGTCGCTCACGATCCGCGACCACAACGGCCGGCCCCAGTATTTGCTGGAAGATCGCGAGGGCGTGCCGGGGCTGGCATAGACTTGGGTGCATTGCTGGCAAGAAGGCAATCGCCTGGCGGGCGCGCCTATATAAGATGTCAGATTTCGGGTGGCATTCTACGCCGTTAACCGTTCAGAGTAGTCGTTATCCGCAGATTTCACAGATTTCGCAGAATGGTGTGCTCGGAAGTCTACATCGTACAGTCGACGCAAGAACCCAACAGTCGCATATTTCTTCTTTCTTCCGTCAAATCTGTGAAATCTGCGCAATCTGCGGATCGCTGTTTTCGACGGTTAAGGATGTAGGGCGGCACCCCGCATTCGGCATCAACGGTCTGGTAAGCCGGAATTGACTCGCCGCACCTTCGGCGGTATCGTTCCCGCCCCATTGCCCGGCCGGTGATCTCAATTCCGGCCGCTTTCCAAAAAACTCCAGCTCGCACGGAGGTTCTCGATGCGCCTGCCTATTTGCGGTTTGATGATTGTCTCGCTGGCTCTGGCGACGGCCGTTCGCGGCGATGATTCGCAGTCTGAGTGCCCGGCGTACAAGATTTTCGAGAAGGCCGCGGCCTGTAAAGCTTGCGAGAAAGCCGGCGCGTGCAAGTCATGCGACAAAACCGCTGTTTCCAAGGATTGCGAAGAAACGACCGTTTGCGTCTCCGATTGCAAAACCGCCTGCTCGGCCTGCGAAGAGGATGAATGCTCGAATGACGATAAAGCATGTTGCTCTTCGAAGTGCGACAAGGCCGGCTGCAAGAAGTGTAGCGCGGCGCTGGCCGAGAAAATCGCGCATCTGGAGAAGGCCGCCGAACACCTGGAACTAGCGGGCATGGACGAGGAAGCAGAATCGGTTGCGGAGCGACTGAACGACCTTCGTTGTGCCATGCTCAAGCACAAGATTGCCGAAGTCGAAAAGCTGAAGGCCCAGGTCCGCGAGCTTCGCCAGGCGTCTAACCCGCGCGGGAGCCACGCATGGAACGCCAACGTCGAGTTGGATCCGCCGAAACCCTGCCCGCAGGCCCAATGCCCTGCGGTTGCCTGCCGACAAGACGCACACCGCTACCCCGGCGGCCCGCAGGTGTTGCTGCATCTGCAAGTTGCGGAAGTCTCGCTTACCGCTCTGAAGAAACTGGGCTTCGACTGCGAGTGCCTGTCTGGTGGATGCGCCGCCCTGAAATTACCGGACCCGGCACAAGCCAACTGCGATGAAAAGTGTCCGTTCGCATTTCAAACGGTCGACACGACGGCAATCAATGGTCTGATGAGCGCGCTGCGCCGCGAAAACGTTGTCAAAATTCTGGCCGAGCCAAATTTGGTCACAGTGAGCGGCCGTCCGGCCACTTACTTCTGCGGAAATCAGGTTGCCTTTCCGGTGATTCATCCACACGCATCCACCGAGCCTCAGTATCGTGATGTTGGCACGCGCATTGACTACGTGCCCGTACTGTTGGGAAACAACAAGATCCGGCTGGAGATTCACCCGCGCATCTGTGAGCTCGTGCCCGGTCATGTCGTGGCCGGAAACCAGAAAATACCCGCCTTCCGGATTTACGAAGGCGACACGAGCATTGAGATGACGCTCGGTCAGACCGTCGCGCTGAGCGGAATGGTTCAGGAGCGCGTCACCAACGTGGCGACACCCATCCCCGGTCAGGAGCGATGCTTCCAGGCGTCACTCTCGCGCGACCAGGTCCAGACTTTGATTATCGTGACGCCCGAGTTGGTCGAGGCGATGGATCCGCAGCAAGTTCCGACCGCTCGCGCGCCTTCCAGCACGCAATCAAAATAAGAGCAACCAGCTCCCTCAACGCTCTGGATCGGCTGGCGCCAGATCGCCCGGCTGCCAGTCCGGTCCGGGCTCGGAATAGAACCGCCGCGCCACGCCGCCGCGCAGGCCGTCGTCGAACGACTTGTACGCCGCGAACTCGTCATCGTATTGCTTTTGGGCCACCTCCCGTCGATTGATGGCGCCGGCAATGTCGTCCATGAACTTGCGATCCAGCGGATTGGTGGGATCGACCTTGTCGGACATCGTCTGGCGAAACTGCGCGACGAGTTGTTCGTAAGCCTCGCGACGCGCGCGGGGGTTGTGGGCCGCCTGGTATGCTGTGACGATGGACTGGACCTCGGGCGAAAGCCCAGCAGACCCTCTTAACAGCGCCACCAGCCGCAACTCGTGTTTGTGCATCTCTTCGTCGGCCAGTTGGACGCGCCCGCGAGCATCGGATGCCAGGCGCAAGCAGTCCAATGCGAACGCCGCGCCGATCACGCCGATCATGATCAGAACCGCCAGCGGGAGCACGAGCTTTTTCATGTCAGCTTGACCTCGGGTGGTCGTGCGACCTTCTCATCCGGCGCATCGAAGAACGCCTTTGGCGGCATGCTCTGAATGTCCGCCACGACGTTCGACGGGATCGACTCGCAGAGATTCAAGTATGCGTTCACCGTCTGGTTGTACGCGTGCCGCCGCTCGGCAATGCGATTTTCGGTCTCGGCCAACTCCTTTTGCAGATTCAGAAAGCTCTGGTCCGCCCGCAATTGCGGGTAATTCTCGGCCAGGATCATGATGTGGCCGATCGTGCGGGTCAGTTCCGGCTGCACGTTGTTGGCGCTGGCGGCGTCGCCGAACAACTGCGGCTTTGTGCGCAAGGCGGCCACCTGCTTGAACGTGTCGCTCTCGTGGCGCGCATACCCTTTGACCACCTCGACCAGGTTTTGGATCAGATCGAAGCGGCGAGTCAGCTCCACCTCGATGTGCGACCACGCCTGGTCCACCGCGTTGCGGGCTTTGACCAGCGCGTTGAACGTCAGCAAATACCACAGCACGACGATCCCGCACAACATCACCGCCGCATACGTGAGGTACATCACCAACCTCCCGAGGCGCCGCCGCCTCCACTCGAACCGCCTCCGAAGCCGCCCCCGCCGCCACCTCCTCCGCCGCCACCCCCGCCGAATGACGAACCACTGAAGGACGAATTTCCGTAAGAGGAGGTCGAGACCACGATCATCGGCAGCACGACGTCTCGAACCGTTTTGTGGTTGCAGGAAACGCAGCGACCTTCGACGCGCGCCATGCCCTTTTTCATCGTGGTGGCGGCGCGAACGGTTTTCTGAGAATCCTCCTTGAAAGTCCGGGCCTTGCATGCCGGACAGTCATGGAAGCTGGAAAACGGTTTGATGTAACGCTCCGTGTCGGCGTTTAAGCAGGCCGAACAAATCCAGACGTCGTAGTCGACCGAACCGATCTTTTCTTCCAGTCGTTGGACCGCCGATAGCTTCGGGTCTTCTTCCTGCTCGCTGAGCAGTTCCAAACGCGTGCCGCACTTCGAGCACCCATGCGGACCGAAACGGCGGTACTTGCGGAAATTGAAAAGCCATCCGGCCAGCGCGGCGGCTCCCGCTCCGCCAAACCAAGCGAGTGGCTGCTGCGGTTTGGGGGTCTGCCAGACGAAGTACGCCGCCACGGCCAGCACTCCCAGACCGAGTGCCGAGAGCAGCACAAACGCGGTCGTCGCATACAGCCGGCTGGCCGCGAACAGGATGCCAAGCACGAGCAGCACAATCGACACGATGCAGACGACGCCTGTGGCCGCCAGAGCATCGCGACGAGGAGTGCGGACCAGCGGCGGCGCCGAGCCGGGCACTCCTTGCGCGGCTTGGGGATGCTTTTCCAGCACCGCCGCCAGCTCCCTGGTACCGTCCATGATGCCCTCGGCGTACGCTAGTTTCTTGAAACGCGGAATGATGTACGCATCGCGAATTTCGCCGCACAACGAATCGGTCAAAAGCGGTTCGAGCCCGTAGCCAACTTCGATCCGCATGCGGCGTTCTCTGGGTGCTACCAGAAACAGCACGCCGTTGTTCACATCACGCCGTCCGATGCCCCAGGTGTTGAACAACTCATGCGCATACGACTCGACTGTCCGCCCTTCGAGCGACGGGACCGTCACGACCGCGAGCTGCACTGTGGTTTGCCGCTCGACCTCTTGGCACATGCTTTCGAGCGCCGTGCGTTGGTCCGCCGACAGCAGGCCGGCCAGATCGTGGACGCGCCGAGTCGGATCTTGGGGCGGCGCGACCGCCAGCAGGACGCCTGCCATGAGAACCCAAAGGTGCATCCCCGGTATTCCTGCACTGTGGTCGATCGCGCCAAGGGCCGAGAATCTTCGGCTCTGCCGAGCGGACCGCGGTTGGAGTTATACCACGGAACTCGGCTGGGGGTGCAACCGCAAGCGCTATCACCGGCGCCAACGACAGGATATGCTGCTCCTATGACGCCAGGAACTTCGCGACAAACCATGCATGTTTGCGGGACAAAGCGACGGACGGGATTTACGCTGATCGAGCTGTTGGTCGTGATCGGAATCATTGGACTCTTGGTCGCGCTATTGCTGCCGGCGATCCAAGCGGCGCGCGAGGCGGCCCGCCGCAGCCAATGCTCAAACAACCTGAAGCAAATCGGCGTCGCGCTGCACAATTACCAGACGGCCAATAGTCGCTTTCCGCCGATCACGGTCTTGCCGGTCGGCCAAACGTTCGAGCCCTGGTCGGCGCACGCGCGGCTGCTCCCCTACTTGGAGGAAGCCGGACTAGCGCAATTGGTTGATTGGCAGAAGAGCCCTGAGTTCACCGGCAATCCGTTGGCGGCCCAGACGCGCGTGGCCGTGTATGTCTGTCCCAGCGAGATGAACGATCGCGCGCGTGTGACGCCGACGCTGACGCACTATCCGCTCACTTACGTTTTCAATCAAGGAACGTGGTTTATCTACGATCCCACCACGGGCGAGGTCGGCGACGGAGCGTTCATGCCCAACCACGCGCTGCGCCCGGCCGACATTAGCGACGGCCTGTCGCATACGCTGGGCGCTGCCGAGGTCAAAGCCTACCAGCCGAACCTTTGGGATACGAACAAACCCAGCACCAAAGGAGTCGCCGCGCCCCTCACGCCGGCCGACCTGCAACCATACTTTGGCGGCACCTTCGACACCAACGGACACACCGAATGGGTCGAGGGTGACGTTCACGAAACGGGCTTTACCACCACGTTCACGCCGAATCTGGAAGTGCCCTACACCGACAGCGGCATTACCTACGGCATCGACTTGACCTCCATGCGCGACGGCGAATCGGCAACCGCGCCAACCTATGCCGCCGTGACGTCGCGAAGCTACCATCCAGGGGTCGTGAACGTGCTGCGGATGGACGGGTCGGTCCGATCGGTCGAAGACACCATCGACCTGCGCATCTGGCGCGCTCTCGGCACGCGCGCCGGCGGCGAAACGGTTTCCTTGAGCGAGTAGACCATGACTCACCATCGGGCAATCGAACGATCCGGCCGCACGCTGCTGGCCGTGCTTGTGGGTGTGTTTGTCTTGCTGGCGGTAGTCGTCTTCTGGGTGTGGCGAAGGCCGGCGCCAACGCAACCCGACGTCGACCAGGGTCGGGCCGTCGCCCAGAAGTTTTTGGACCTCATTCGCAACGGCCAGCCGCAGCAGGCCTGGGAGTCGACCACCGCCGAATTCAAGAGCGCCGAGGGACGCGAGTCGTTTCTGCGGTACGTCAAGAAGTACGCCGTGCTAACCAAGCCGCTAGCCTTTGCGTCGGTGCAAACGGTGAACGTGCAAGACAGCCCGCGCGCGGAATATGTCTATCGCCCCGCGGACGGCAAGGGCGCCGTGCGGCTACTGGTCGCCAACGAGCTCGGTACGTGGCACGTCGATCGCATCGCGATCGACTGACATGTGGCGGCATGAATTCGAGCCACAGTTCTCAACTTCTCAGGTGCCGTCGACAACATCTGCTCTTGTGTCCAATCGCGGAGGCCGCACGATGATCGCCAGCACCATGGCGGCCAGGCACCCGCCGGCGGCGCAGAAGAACGCCCAGTCGTACGAGTGCAGCGTGTCCCACGCGCTGCCGGCCAGCATCGGCCCCAGCACGCCGCCGGTGCCGTAGGCCGTGAACACCAGGCCATAGTTGGCGCCCAAGTGTTTGGTGCCGAAATACTCGGCGGTCAGAAGCGGAAACAGGGCCAGGTTTCCGCCAAAGTGAAACCCGACCCAACAGGCGGCGATCTCCAGCGTCCAGGCCTGCGAGCCAAGCCGCACGAGCATCAGCACCATCACCGCCTGCAACAGCGAGATCGTGACCAGCGTGCGCCGCGCCCCCAGCCGCTGCGAAACCGAGCCCCACACGATCCGCCCCAGCGCGTTGAATAGCGCCAACAGACCAAGCGCCCCTTCCGCCTCGACGTCGGACAGTCCGCCTTCGCGAATGCCAAAATCTTTGAGCGAGCCGATGACCATCAGCCCGCAGCTCGACGCGAACATGAAGGCCAGCCACAGCATCCAAAAAGTGCTGGTGCGCAGCGTCTGGGCCTGCTCGAAGTTCGCGACCGGCGAGGTGCCTGTCGCGACGGCCGCCGGCCGCCAGTCCGCGGGCTGCCAACCTTCGGGCGGATTGCGCAGCAGCATGGCTCCGGCGGTCACAACGACGGCGAAGATTCCGGCGTAGACAAGGAACGTGCCGGGTACGCCGTCGGCGGCGAGCAGTCCGCCCCAATTGCCCGCCAGCTTGATAAACAAATACGCCCCACCGCCGAACCCGGCCACCGCCAATCCGGTAATGAGACCCTTGAGGTCGGGGAACCATTTGACGCAAGCGGCGATGGGACAGACATAGCCAAACCCGATGCCCGCGCCGCCGATCACACCGATCGACAGCAACACGGCGGCAAAGCTCGGTCCGGCCAACGCCGCGATGCCATAGCCCGTCGCCAGCACCAGTCCCCCGGTCAGCGCGACGACACGCGGGCCGA
>CAZUPX010000570.1:0-1881 GCA_964622155.1 uncultured Planctomycetaceae bacterium
CCCAGAGTCGCGGATGGATCCGCTAGCCTCTGTTTTTATCGGCCGGTGGTCGTATCGACAGGCGTCAAGAGCTTGCGATACTCCTCTGCCTTCTCGGGTTTCTGTTGGGCTTCATACAGCACAACGAGTTGCTTGACGGCGCGGACGGTCCGTTCGTCGTTCACGCCATGCGCTGCCGACAACTGGGCATAGCCGGAGAGCAACAAGGGCTCGGCGTCCTCGTACCGGGCCAGTCCGATCAAGCACTGCCCGAGGATCGCCTCAGCACTACCTCGTCGCCAGTCGGTCGCTGGCAGGGCCTTGCGGCGGATTTCCAGACCTTCCCGCAGCATCGCCTCCGCTCCTTGATGTTCGCCCTGCTCCGTCAGCGCAACTCCCACGTTAATCAAGATGGACGCCACGTCGGCATGCTCATTTCCGAGCCGCTCGCGGGCCTCGGCTAGGACCGGCTCGGCCGCGTCGACCAGCGTGAGCAAAACTGCCTTGTCGGCTCCCTGCTCCACCATGTCGCGGTACACAGCGATCCACCTGCTGACCCAGCGATCGAATGAACCATTCTCGCCGGGTGCTGCCAGGCTGTCTCGCAAGAGAGAGCGCGCCTCGTCAGGGGCACCGCGCTGTCGTAAACACACTTGAAGACTAGCGATTGCGCGAGGCGTCCAATATTCGTCGCCGAGCGCGATCACGTCGCGCAAGAGTTGTTCCGCTTCCGCGCGTTTTTCCAGGGAGATCAGGCATTGTACGCGCCGCCATGAAATCCCGCTCACCCAATTGACGCCCGATTTCTCGCTGCTCTTGCGAACGCGTTCGGCCAATTCGAGGCTTTGCAGGTAGAGTTGGTGCGCCTCGGAAAACTTGTGTTGCTGCCGCAGGCAATCGCCGTATTCCATCGTAGCTCGCATCATTGAAAACTCATCCTGATCGCCCGCGAGGTCAATCAATTCTCGATAAAGCGCTCCGGCTTCGTCGAGTTTGCCACGTCGAACGAGCATTTGCGCAAGTTCGAGCGCGCTGTTGGCGAATTGGGAAACGTCCAGCTTGGTTCCTTCCTTCGAGTGGCGCTGGGATGTCAGCGAGTCCTTGATGATCTTGATTGCGTCACGATAAATCGGCTCGGCGCGAACAGGATCGTGAAGCGCGAGCGCAGAACCAAGCCGCAGCAGCAGGCGGATATGGTCATTGGTGACCTCCATACGCCCCGCCTGCACGATCGACGCATATTCGGAGTAGGACTTCTCCGCTTCGTCCAAGTGTTTTGGATCGTGGGTCTTGGCATATCTTGCCAGCCGAATAACGACCAAGTCTGCGGCGACACGGACATTGAGAAACCTCGACGCGTCGCCCGCGTGTTGAGGGCTGTCGAGCCATTCCCTGCATAGTTTGTCCGCCTCGTCGAAATGGCCGGCCCGAATGAAGAACCCGTTCGAGTATCCGATGATCGTGAACATGAAGGGATGTCCATCATCCAGCACTTGGCGCGACATGGCGAGCCCCTTGCGGACTGCTTCAACCGCCGCCTCGGGGCGCCCAAGCCTCTGCATCAGGGTTGCTTGAATGAATTGCCCGAGGACTACGCCGAAGGGCCTGGTTTCTGGATCCTTCAATAAGATTGGAGTTGCCTCGGCGGCGAGCTTGCCCGCCTCTTGATCGCCGCCGACGTTTAGGAGACCACCTGCCAGATTGAGCATAGCGAGCGCCGTCATACGATGGGCTTTCCCGTATTTTTCGTGCCGCCATGCCAGCGACTCGCGGGCCAGCTCGACGGCGTCTCGGAGGTCGCCTGTGCGCGGATGATGCAGGCCAAGCAAAGTCGATAGAGCGAACCTGATGTCATCGACCAACTGATCATCGTCGCCCAGTAGCTTGCGCCGGATGGCCAAT
>CAZUPX010000571.1:0-1830 GCA_964622155.1 uncultured Planctomycetaceae bacterium
CCTTGCGCGCCGTCTCGCACACCTGCGGGGACCACGGCTTCGAGCACCTGTCCCCAGCCGCACAGGTAGTACTCTGCCATCCATTCGGTCAGGCGCAACATCGAAGGATCGAGCAACGTGCGCGCATCAACAATGTTTCCCAGCGGCTTCAATCGTCGCGTGGTGACTGCTCGGTTTTCGATCCGGACGCAATAACCGGTGACCAGACGGCCGCCGGCGCCTAACGGCGCGCGGACCCGTTGGCCCCTCGACAGGTCCGCGCGCAGATCGGCCGGCACCAGGTAGTCGAACGGACGCTGCGGCCCGGTCGGAAAAACGACGGTGGCCACGAACTCTTCCGCGGCGTCATCCTGTTCCCAGGGCGCCGGCTCGAGTTCAAATAGGCTTTGCTGCCGCGCCGATTTGGAATGAGGGGGCATGGTTGCCTTCGAAAGGATTTCGACGGTCCGATTGCCACATAGCCAGGGCTGCCATGACTGGCTACGATACCATCGGACAGTCCTTGTCTGGTCAATATCGTGGGGCAGGCGGAAACCCGCAAGGGAAAGGGCGAATGCGGCTCGGAATCCTCGGCGGAACGTTTGACCCGGTCCATTTCGGCCATCTGTTGCTGGCTGAGAGTTGCCGCGAACGATTGGAACTGGAAGCCGTCTGGTTCTTGCCGGCCGCACTACCGCCGCATAAGCGCCACCGTGAACCGACGCCGGCCATGACTCGCGTGGAGATGCTCGAGTTAGCGCTCGGCGGGCATGCGACGTTCTCCGTGTGCCGGTACGAAGCCGATCGCGGCGGTGTGAACTACACGGTTGACACGCTGGCCGCGCTCAAGCAGCAGGAGCCATCGCGAGAAATGTTCTTCCTCATGGGTGCCGATTCGCTGTGCGATTTGCCCACGTGGAAGGAGCCGGGGCAGATTTGTCAATTAGCTACGTTGGTCGTTGTCGAACGCTCACTGGCCGGTGGCAGCTTGCAGGGTGACGAGTGCGACCTGGCTCCGCTGGCGGGTGTTCTGTCCACCGAACAACTTGACGCGGTGCGGGCGCACCGGGTTGGTATGCCGCGGATCGATTTGAGCAGCAGCGACATCCGTCGCCGTGTGGCCGAAGGGCGAAGCATCCGCTACCGCACCCCTCGCTCAGTGGAAAAATACATCGAAACGCACGGACTTTTCCGGGAGCCGAGCGCGAGCTGATGGGAACTGCATTTACGCGGCTTTGCGGGTCGTGAGCATCGCGTGTAGTTCCGGGCTGATGACCGGATCAGGCGGGATGGGCACGCTACGCAGGGCGGCGATGACCTCGTCGAGTTTTTCGCGCGGCGTAAGTGCCAGGTCGAGAAACAGCCAGTGTCGACCCTTGAACTGGCAAGCCCCGACTGGTACCCCACCGAACAAGTCCTCGCGCACGACAAAACCCAATCGTTTTGCCAGGTCGATCGCTTCTTCCAAAAGCTCCACTGTGTGCATGGCAACGCATCCGTACTTGCGGGAGTTATGGCGGCCAACATCGACCTTTCAGAGTCACGGCCGCATCCGCCATCGAGGGGGCGGGATTATATTGGCTTGCCCTTGAGTTGCCCAGGCGAGGGCGTCGATATCGACCATGTGTTTTTCCAAAGACCTTCTCGGCTCGACGGTTAAGACGCATTCGTTCGGCAAGGCGGCGAACTTGTAGCCGAGTGGATAAGACGGCGAACCTCTAGCCGCGGCACGGGTTGCCCGCACAGGCAGCACAGAAAGCCAGCATGTCCACGACCGACCCTTCGCAGCAGCCCGGCTTGGAAGAGCAGCTAACCCTCCTCAAGGAACAGCTCTTCCAGGCCCAAAAGATG
>CAZUPX010000572.1:0-1652 GCA_964622155.1 uncultured Planctomycetaceae bacterium
GGCGCGCGTGTTTTGCGCGGCGGCTCCTGGAACAACGACATGACGAACTGCCGCCCCGCCTATCGCAACGGTAACAACGCGCCTTCGAACCGCAACAACAATGTGGGTTTCCGTGTGCTGCGCGTCTTTTCCGGTGGAATCGTCAGCAATGCCAGATGCCGGGTCTGCGTCGCGCACGCCCGGCCCGTGCCAAGAGGACGACACGGTCCGTATCCTGCGTACCCGACTTGGAAAGCGGCCAGCACTTGGTTGCTCGTAAGAGCAAGCCGTGATCCGGGCGACGGGGCCAAAGCCGCTGCGGCGAGCGGGGGCTGGTAGCTTTCGGGCGAACGTCCCCGCTCGCCATTTTTCTTCACTCCCGTATGGCCAAGACCCATTGCAATCTTTGGCCGCAGGTCGTCTCCTGGGATAACCTGCTGCTCGCCTATCGCAAGTGCCGGCGGCGGAAACGCTACAAGCCCGCCGCCGCCCGCTTCGACCACGCCTGGGAGACGAACCTCCTGCAAGTGCAGCGGGACTTGATCGACGGCACCTACCGGCCCGGCGCGTACCGGAACTTCTACGTGCTGGAGCCGAAGAAGCGGAAGATCAGTGCCGCCTCCTTCCACGACCGCGTGGTGCATCATGCCGTGGTCAACGTGCTGGAGCCGATCTACGAGCGGCGCTTCCTTGCCGACAGCTACGCCTGCCGAAAAGGGAGAGGGACTCATCGAGCCGTGGGCCGGGCGCAACACTACCTGCGCCGCTACGCCTATTACCTGAAAACCGACATCATTCGCTTCTTTCCGAACGTAGACCATGAGGTCTTGATGCAGGTCATCGGGCGGCAAATCCGCGACGACAGGCTGCTCCAGCTGATTGCCGTCATTCTGAAATCCGGCGTCGGCGTGCTCGACGACGAGGCCACGCCGGAGTATTTCCCCGGCGACGACCTGTTCGCCCTGTCGCGGCCCACGGGCTTGCCCATCGGCAACCTGACCAGCCAGTTCTTCGCCAACGTCCTGCTCGATCCCATCGACCATTTCGTCAAAGAACAGCTGCGAGTGCCCGGATACGTCCGCTATGCCGATGACCTTGTCCTTTTTGCCGACGACAAAAAGTTTCTCTGGGAGTGCCACGCCGCCCTGGTCGAGCAGCTCGAAAAAATGCGGCTCCGGCTGCACCCGGACAAGACCTACGTCCGGCCCTGTCGCCTGGACCTGAAGTTCCTCGGCTTTCGACTCTACCGCGATGGGCGGCGGCTATTGCCCCGGAACTACACGCGGTTCACTCGCCGGTTGCGCCGCCTGCGCTGGCTGAAAGCCAACGGGTTCATTCATTCCGCCGACATCGCCCGGTCGGTTTCCTCCTGGCTGGCCTACGCCCGCCACGCCAATCACATCGGCATGTGCCGAGTGCTGCGCCGACGCTTGCGAGTTTGAACACAGACTGTTTGAGCCCCACCGGGTCGCGGATTCGATTCAGGGCGAACATGGTTTACGTGGCTGCGTCGGCGCCGACCGCCAGCTCCGCCGCCAGCACGTTGAGCATGAGGTCGGCATCAACGGGCAGTTTGCGCAGCCACTTGGTCATCTGGCCCAGCATCAGGCCCGCCGCGATCGACGCGGTATAGATGGTGGACCGAGCTGTGCAGGCCCCGGCATAGGCTTCCT
>CAZUPX010000573.1:0-1795 GCA_964622155.1 uncultured Planctomycetaceae bacterium
TACCTACAAGGTGGAGCGCGAACTCGTTTTTTTCCACCCCCGATAGCACTTGCATAATGTTGTATCGCGAGGGGACAGCGGATAGTTGGTAAAGACGCTAGCATTCTGTCATCTGCCCGACTACTCTCTGTCCCCGGTCTACTGTCCCCTTTGTACTTTACCCAACACGGCCTTGACCCGGCTGAAGGCCTTCGCGTATCGTCTCCACCCCAGGCGCATCCGCTAGGGCATGCGCTCCCATCTTGTGTCGGCGTCACCGACATCGTTCAGAGGGAACAAGTCATGAAATGGGCTCCCCTGGTCGTCGTGCTCGCCGTGTCGATGCTCGCGTCGGGCTGTTGGCGACCTTATTACAACCAACAATACGCCCCGCCCGCATATAGCCAGGCACCGGTCTACGGTCAGCAACCCGTCGTTCAGGGCCCGCCCATTTATCAGCAGCCCGCGCCGGTCATGCAGCAGCCGTGCCAGCCGTGTCAGCCGTGCATTTGTCCGCCGGTGTGCCAACCGTGCTACTGAGCGAATGACAATTACGCAACTCAAGCCGCTTACGGGCGGCTTTTTTTTGCGCGATCAATCACGCTGGTAGACAAACATGCGCTTTGCGATCCTTGTTTGTGCCGGGCCGGCGATGCTAGAATCGCGTCGGTTCGTTTTGTCGTGTAATCGAGCTGGGGCTGAAGGTTGGCTTGATGCGCATTGATCGTTCATCTCTCTCGATGATCCTGGTGGCGGCCGCCAGCGTCATGTTGGCAGCCCGTTCATCGAGCGCCGACCCCGCGACGGTCAAGCAGCTGGCAAAGGCGCACGCACACAATGATTACCTGCACGCCCGTCCGCTGCTAGACGCGTTGGATCATGGATTTACCAACGTCGAGGCCGACATTTTCCTGGTCGACGGCAAGCTGCTGGTGGCCCACGAACGGAAAGATCTGAAGCCCGAGCGGACGCTGCAGACACTGTATCTCGATCCGCTGCGCAAACGGGTCGCCGACAATGGCGGCAGCGTCTTTCCGGGCGGCGGGTCATTTACGCTTTTGATCGATATCAAGAGTGCCGCCGAGCCGACCTACGCGGCGCTGGCAAAGGTGTTGGCCGGATATGCGGATATCGTGTCGGTGGTACGTGGCAGCAAGCTGGTGCGCAAGGCGGTCGACGTCGTGATTTCCGGCAACCGCCCGCGTGAAGGCATGGAGGCCGAAGTCGTGCGTTACGCCGGCCTCGATGGCCGGCTGTCGGACCTCGATTCGGAGATATCTGCGGATTTTGTGCCCTTGATCAGCGATAATTGGGCGCTGGCATTCAAGTGGCGCGGTGAGGGGCCGATTAGCGACGTCGAGCGTGCCAAGCTAACCCAGGCTGTGGAAAAGGCCCACGCCCACGGTCGGCGGATCCGCTTTTGGGCCACGCCCGATCGCCCCAGTGTGTGGCGGGAGTTGTACGACCGGGACGTTGACTTGATCAATACGGATGACCTGCCGGGACTGGAAAAGTTTTTGCGAGACCAGCCGGCAAAGAACTAGGGAGTACTCGCGATGGTGGACCGTTCCAAACAGCAGGGCCCAGGCCCGCTTTCGAACTTGGACGAGTGGGAAGATGATTTGCGTCGCCGCTATCCCGAGCCGGCGGCCAATAAGCTGGCGCCCAACTCGACCAAGACTCAGGAAGAATTCCGCAATTACCGCATCGAAGTGAAACCCCACGTCAAGGAGTTCTACCGACTGAACCACCAGCATCAGACCGTCGACTTTGTGCGAGCCAAGCGGGCCGAGTATCTCAAGCTCGACAAGCGCGG
>CAZUPX010000574.1:0-16450 GCA_964622155.1 uncultured Planctomycetaceae bacterium
CATGGCCAGGATCGGATCCATGATCGGCTGATGCGTGCCCTGGGGCATGAGTCATTGCTTCGGCCATAGAATGCACTCGTAAATCGGGTTGGTTATCCGAAGGGCTGTCACATTCAAGATTGTTTTCGACTTCGACTCACGCCACCGAGGCCAGCGTCAGCAGGCCCATTACCGCCGGCAAATAAACGAGCGACGCCAGCAACAGCCGCCGCGCCGCGATGTCGCTCAGACGCGAGAAAAAACTCACCGCACAGGCCAACTGCCCAAGTCCCAGCAGCACCGCACACACGAAATACAACTCAGGCGCCGGCTGCAACAGGCAAGGCACCAGGCTGACCGGAATCAGCACCAGCGCGGCCACGATCGCCTGCGCACCGGCTCGCCGACCGGAGGGGTCGACGACGCTGAGCATTCGCAAACCGGCCGCAGCATACTGATCGCGATACAACCAGGCGATCGCCATGAAGTGCGGAAACTGCCAGATAAAGACGATCAAAAACAGCGACCAGGCGCGCATATCCAACGGCGCTCCCACGGCGGTCCATCCGATCAGCACCGGCAGTGCTCCGGCTACGGCGCCGACGGCCGTATTGGCCGGCGTGCGCGTCTTCAAGGGCGTGTAGACCCAGACGTACAACATCCAAGTCACTAGCGCCAGGGCCGCCGTCGCGGCGCCCGTCGTCGCGGCCAGGTAAACGAGCCCTAGTGCGATCGAAGCGGCGCCGAAACTGACGACCTCAAAGTTGCTCAGCCGTCCAGCAGGCAACGGCCGCCCCGCGGTGCGCAGCATTTGCTGATCGGTTTCGCGCTCCAGCCATTGATTCAGCGCGCTGGCGCTGGCCGCGACCAAGGCCGTGCCCAGCAGCGTATGCACCAGCAGCCAGCCGGACGGCGGCCCCCATTCGGCAATGCATGCCGCCACCGCGACCGTGACCAGTACCATGGCGGAGATTCGTGGCCGGGTCAGTTCGGCATAGTCGGCCAATCGCGAAAAACCCAGCGAGCGAACCTCGGCGATAGCGACTGTGGTCATGCTCATCGGGCTGCCTCCATCGCCACCGTGCCCGCCGCAGCCGCGAGAATCGTCGGCCGTCCGGCGAGGCGCGACGCGCGCAAGGTCGCCAACAGACTGGTTGCCAGGATCAGCGATCCGGCGGCGACGTGTGCCGTCGTAGTCCAGGCCTGCGGGCGGCCGTTAGCCAGGACCGTATAGCTGGCCGCCCAATCAAAGCCGCCCATCCATGCGGGCCAGCCGTACTTTGTCACCCACGTCGCGGCCCCCAATCCCAACTGCACGCACACCAGCGCGACTAGCCCCATGGCGGGTCGAATGAGCCAACTCTCGTGTCGATGCGAGCGGTACGTGGCAACGGCCAGAGCCATGATCTGCACGAGCACCAGCGCGGCGCAGCCGAGGTGAAACACTAGCCAGACGCGAAAATCGCCGGGCGTGGCATCGGCGGCCACGTGGCGAAGCTGTGAGCCGAGGACCAATTGCACGTATGCCAGAAGCGTCGTCGACGCGGCCAACCGTTCGATTTTCACCAGTGCTGCCGAGCGCTCGAAAACCGCATTTCGCCATCGCCGCGACGAAATCGCCGCCACCGCGACGGCCAACGCAAAAACGGCCGGGCCGAAACAACCGTGAATCTTGGCCAACCGCACCTGGTCTTCGATCACACGCAAACCGCCGAGCACGCCTTGCGACACCACGCCGGCCAATAGCAGCACACTCAGCCATCGAACGACCTTGCGGGCACCACACCACCACGACGTGGCCACAAGCGCGATCGCCAGCATGCCGACCAACGAGCCGAGCAAGCGATGAGCGTGCTCGATGAACAGGGCCCAAGGTCCGGAGATCCAGGTTTGCCAGGGATACAGGAACAGGTTGTATCCGTATGTATTGGGCCAGTCGGGCACGGCCATCCCGGCGTCGTAGGTGGTCACCAGGCCGCCGACCCAGATCAGCGGAAAGGTCGCGCAAACCAGCACCACGGCCCAGCGATGGGGCCACGGGCTTTCATGTGCGGATTCAGATTCAGTTTGAATGACGGTCACGTGGGCAAACTTGGGAAACAGTCTTGCGAAAAATGGCCGGCTAATGCGCCGGTGCCAACACCGGTGCGCCGCCAGGCGCTTTTCCAGGATGATGGTCCGGTGGGGGCTGGGTCTGAGGGTAATAGTCGGTGCTGACCTCGGGCGATCCGTACTCGTATGGCCCGCGATACACGACCGGCTGAATGTCGAAGTTGCCATGGCCGGGAGGACTGGGCGCCGTCCACTCCAGTCCGTTGGCGTGCCACGGATTGCGGCTGACCCGCGGACCGAAGAACAAGCTCAAGATGAAATTCAGCGCAAAAATAATCTGCGAGGCGACCATGCCGATGGCGCAGATGGTGATGAAGGCATTTAGCGGCTGCAGGTGAGCGAACGTTGCGTAGTGGTAGGGGTCGGCCAGTCGGCGCGGAAAGCCGACCGCCCCCAGGATGTGCATCGGAAAGAACGTGCCGTTCAAAAAGATGAACGTCAGAAAGAAGTGCACCTTGCCCCAGAACTCGTTCATCTGGCGGCCGAACATCTTGGGATACCAGAAGTAGATGGCGCCAAACACGCCCATGGCCGTCCCGGAGAACAGCACGTAGTGGAAGTGAGCCACGATGAAGTACGTGTCGTGGATGAAAATATCGACCGGCGTGGCGGCCATGAAAATGCCCGACAGTCCGCCAATGATGAACATCGACACGAACGACAAGGCAAACAACATCGACGTGGTGAATTGGATGTTGCCACCCCACACGGTGCCGAGCCAGTTGAACGTCTTGATGGCGCTGGGCAGCGCGATCAGCATCGTCGAGACCATGAACGTCATGCCCAGAGCGGGGTTCATGCCCGAGATGAACATGTGATGGCCCCACACGATGAAGCCCAGGCCGGCGATGCCCGCGATCGAGTACACCATCGGCTTGTAACCGAACAGCGGTTTGCGAGCGAAACAACTGATCAGGTCGGAGACCATGCCCATCGCCGGCAGGATCATGATGTACACGGCCGGGTGCGAATAGAACCAAAACAGGTGCTGCCACAACAGTGGCTGCCCGCCGCCCGAGGCCATCGGAGAGTTGCCGGCAGTCCAACCTTCGGGAATGAAGAACCCGGTGCCCAGCGTGCGGTCGAGCAACTGCATGCACAAGGCTGCGGTGAGCACCGGCAGCGCGAAGGCTTGCAGAACGGCGGTGATGAACATGGCCCAGATGGTCATCGGCAGTCGGAACATGGTCATGCCCGGCGCCCGCATCTGGATGATCGTCGTCAAATAATTGACCGAGCCCATCATCGACGACACGCCGACAAACAGCAGGGATATCAGCCACAGGGTCTGGCCATCGAGATCGGTGAGTGACAGCGGTGGATAGCCGGTCCAACCAGCCTTGGCGGCGCCGCCAGCGACAAAGAAACTGGCGCCCATGCACAGGAACGCCGGCCACATGAACCAGTAGCTGAGCATGTTCAGCGTCGGAAAGGCCATGTCCTCGGCGCCGATCATCAGTGGAATCAAGAAATTGCCGAACGCACCGGCCAGGATCGGGATGATTACGAAGAAGATCATCACCGAGGCATGCATGGTGAACAAGGTCGTATAAAACTCCGGCGAGATCTGCCCGCCTTCGCCCGGAAAGAGCATCTTTCCGATGATCGGCATGTCGGACCACGGCCATGCTACTTGCCAGCGCACGGCCAAGGCCAACAGGCCGCCGATCAAGAACCAAATCAACGTTGAGAACAAAAACTGGATGCCTATGATCTTGTGATCGCGCGAGAAGATGTATTTGCCCAAAAAGCCGGGCTGGGCGTGGCCGCCGGCATGAGCGTCGTGGGTGTGCGAACCGTTCGTCGTGGAAGTCATTGAGATTCCTCTTTTTCGGCCACCTGCGTGTCTTGAGTGGCTTCTTGCTCGCGGTATTTTTGTTCGAGCCAGCGGTTGAAGTCTTCGCGCGACTCGACGGTCAAACGTCCCTTCATCTTGTAGTGCCCCCAACCGCACAGCTCGGCGCAGACCAGGTCAAAGTAACTGCCGCGCTCGGTCGCGCGAAACCACACCGGAATCTTCATGCCCGGTACCGCGTCTTGCTTGACGCGCATGTTCGGCAAAAAGAAGCTGTGCAGCACGTCGGAGCTCTTCAAGTCGATCAGAATCTCCTCATCGACCGGCAGGTGCAGGTCGTTGACGACAAACAAATACGGCGAGCCGCCGGGCTTGCGCAAGTTCTCGGGGATCGGATACCGCAGCCGCCATTCGAACTGCCGGCCCGTGACTTCCAGAGTGGGGGGCATGTCATCGGCAGTGCCGTAAATCCCATCGGGTCCGGCGGCGGGATTAGCGATCTTCGCCTCGGCCCAGGCGTTCATCTGGTAGATGGCGATGAACAACAGCGTGGCCGCCGGCAGAATCGTCCACACCACTTCCAAGTAGTGGCTGCCGTGTGTGAACTTGACCGGGTTTGCTTCGCCGCGGCTATCGTAGCGCCACAGGAACCAGAACATCGCGACCTCGGTGATCACGAACACCACGCCGGTCAGCCACAGGATGAAATAGAACAAGTGGTCGATCGTGTGCCCGTGCTGCGAGATATCGCGCGGCAACCAGATTTTGTACCAGGGCGCGACGACGAAGCACAGCACGCCCAGCACCGGTACCAGCAGAAACACCAGGCTCCAAAACTTTCCCACGGCACTTCTCCAGGCAAAACGTTGGCACTCCGCCATTCGATGGACGAGGCGGAGTGATTTGGCTCTCTCGCTTTTGGTTTTTATCTACAGCCCGGCCTGGCCCACCATTAGCGGCTTTTGGCGCGGCGGCTCGCCGATCGGGTCGTACGGCAGCGCCCGGACATAGTCGACCAGGGCCCATATCTGTTCGGGGGTTAGCGTGCCGGTGGCGCCGGGACTGGCCGGGCCGACGCCGGGCATGGGCACGCCGTTGATGCCCGCCGAAATGCGGCGGTACAAATCCAACGGCCGTCGACCCCCGCGATAGATGTTCTGCCGCAGGTTGCGCGGCGCGATCGTGCGCGGCGGCAACGCGTCGTGCGAGAGCACCATGCGGTCAAAGCTTACCTGAGCCTGTTTGGCTTTGAGCTCGTCCGGCGGAAGCGACGAATCGCTTGCCAGCGAGGCCTCATCGCCCTCGACGCTCTTTTTCAATTCTTCGACTTGCTTGTTCCAGTCGTCGAAGTCGCTGGTCTGCCCGTCGCCCAGCGCGCTCCACCCATGACACTTCGCACAGTTGGCCTCCTTGCCATAAAACAACTCACGCCCTTGGGCGATCGACTCGGCCGGCGCAATTTCGGGCTTTTCGGGCGGCCGCACGATGCTCTCGGGCGCTTGCTGCCAGCTTTCGACCACGGGCTTGAGAATCTCATCGACCAGCACGCCGCGTGAAGTGTCCAGCGACGCCCCTTCGCTCAGGTCCGTCATGGCGATGACCAGGTTGATCTCGGTCTGCCCGCGAATGCTCAGATATTTGACGTATTCGATCAGGGCCTTGATTTGCGGATCGGGCAACAGGTCGAACGCGGGCATAGCCGTGCCCTGCACGCCATGTCTAAGGATGATCTCCAAGTCATGGTCGGTCGGCTTTGCCGCGCGCTCGGTACTCTTGAACTTAAATTTCCCTTGCCGGTAATCGCGCGGATAAGGATTGAGGATGAACGCCGTGGGGCCCATGCCGTCGCCCGTTGTGCCGTGGCAGTGAGCACAGTGTCGCCGGTACAGGCCGGTCTCTTTGCCGAACTGATCGCTGTGGACCGCTCCGGCGGCCAAATCGAGCTTCGCCTGGTCCAGGCCCGTGGTGTCGTCGTCCAACACGTATGGATGATCGGGCGTGCCGAACATGGCTTCCAGGATGTTGGCAATCTCCTGCTGCTGATTCGAGGGAATCTGCTTACTGGCGATCTCGACCATGTTCAGGTGGAACGCAGGCGGCGGCGTTTGTCCGCAGCCACCCAGCGCCGCCAGGAACGCCAGCGCGCCGCACAACTGCAATCGGCGAGAAACGACGTTGCTCATAGGAATTACTACAACCCGACGTGAGAAATGGAATTCTGAAATTCAAAAGCCGCCCCGGTGAGCGGCCCGCCCGCGCCTTCGCGCGGCAACTGTTTCGAACTCTTATTGCTTGAATGCCGCTGCCGGCACTTCCAGTGCCAGGTCGAGCGGCTTATCGGCCTCGAGTTTCACTTTGAAGCGACCCTTCGTGGTCCACTTCAGGTCTTTATTGTCCAACGCCAGCGGGCCGGAGGGCCGGCTCGCGCGTTCGTGCCATACCTGGATTTCCACTTCTTCGCCGGCCGGCAGGTTGGCGATCTCGAACGATCCGTCGGCCTTGGTGACGGCGAAATACTTGTCCTTTCGCGGCAGGACGTAGCCACGCATCCAGGGGTGAATGCTGCACGAGACGGTGGCCGGCAGGGCTTCCTCGGACGTGGCGACGTAGGCCACCGTCTGACCCGCCGCCAGGGTTTGATTGAACGCCGTCCCCTTGGCCGGATCGATCTTGGTGTTGTGGCCGATCGGGTCGCTATTCTTGATGTCCAGTTTTTGTCCGAGCTGAAAGGCCAGCACGTGAGTCAGGAACATGCACTCCTTTTGATCGTAGATCGCCTCAGCGCCCTCCTTGATTGGCGCGGCCGACTCGTGCACGCGCTTGGCGCGCGCGTAGAGCACAATGTTGGCGATGCCGCCGTCCGAGGCGACCAACAGCGAGTTATCCAGGATGCTCTTGCCCTTGCCGCACACTTCGGTGTCTTTGTTGACGCCCTGCAACGGACCGGGCTTGGGTGGAGTGCCCACGAACTTGAACGTACCACGCAGCGTCGACCAGCCGGTGCCGATGGTCTCGGCGGCGGCGCCCGATTCGGCGGCCGGTGCGCCGGCCGACAGCTTTTCGCGGATTTCCTGGGCGACTTTTTCGTTGGCGCGGGGTCCGGCGGTGGCCGGCCGGCCGCAACCGGTGAGCATCATCATCACCACGCCAGCCCCCAGCGCGGCGGCCATGCAAATTACTTTTTTAAACATGCAAGTTTCCGATAGGCCCCTGTTGGCCTGGTTTACTTCTTCTTGAAAATCGACGGACTGACCTTGATATCGTCCAGCTCGTTGTCGCCCGGCTTGAGCTTGATCTTGAAGCGGCCGCGTGTATCGGCCTTGCCCCCCTTGTAAGTTACGTTCTTCAGATATCCGGAATCCTCCTGCCACAGGCCAAATTCCAGCTCCGAGCCCGCTGGCAGGTCTTTGATAATGAATTTTCCGTCCGGACCCGAGACTGCGGCGTACGGATCCTTTCTCACTACTATCCAAGCGCCCATCCAGGGGTGAATGTTACAGCCAACTTTGACGGGCAATCCTTCCTCGGCGGTGAATTTGTGTGTCACGGGATCGCCGCCGGCGGGCAGAATCGGGTTCACGCCCGGATTTGCAAGCGGGTCGACCTTGCTGTTATGGCCAACCGGGTCGGAGTTCTTCAATGCCAGAGTTTGCGACGTGCGAATGACGGCCACGTGCGGCTGAAAGCGGCAGTTCTTGTTGTCCAGAACGACCTGCTCATTCGCGGCCGATTCGTAACTGGGTGCAATGGCAGGATTCTTGGTCTTCAGCATGACCACGACGTTGGCGATACCCTTGTCCTGGCCGACCACCAACCCCTCGTCGGGAATCTCTTGCTTGCCGCAAACTTCGATGTCCTTGGTGGGTGAAATCGGTTTGAACACGGGCGGCTTGCCGTCGTACACGAAGCGGCCGGTCAGGGTGCCCCACTCGGCGGCTCGTGCGTTGGTGATCGCAAGTAACGCGAGCAATAACGACACGAGAGCGCTTGCATATCTAGCCATGATTACTTCTTATCTCCTTGCTCGGCCGGGGGCGATCCACTGCCCGGGTCCGAGAGAGCTGGACCGACCGACGAATCCTGAGGGCCGGAGGGAGTGCCTTGTTCGATGGTGGGAGCATCAGCGCTGGGTGGCGCGCCCGGCGGAGGCGACGCCGGCTTGCCACAGCCGGAAGTCACTAGGGCCGCGACCAGCGACAACAACAGAGTATAGAAAACGCCGTTTCGATGGACCATTGCCGATTCTCCTATGGGGCGGCGTCTGCCCGGGCATCCGCCGACGGTTTTTCGACGGCAGCCGCCGGCGCCGCGGGCTTGACGAGCGGTGCGATGGACGTCTTGCTCTGGGCATACGCGTCGTAATTCAACAACAGGTCAACCACCGCGTTGAGTTGCTCTTCGCTCGTACCCTTGTACAGCGACTGGCTGACCCCCTTGTCGAACGGGATGTTGACCGGCATGCTCGTATAGGGCAGCGTCAACGGCGGGTTGGCCAGCCACCGCTGCATGAACTCGGGCCGCAGGCGATTGTAGACCTTGTCCAGTTGCGGGGCCTTCGCCCGATCGCTCCCCTTGGGATCGAAGTCGCCAACGTAGTGGCACTTCACGCAATAGTTGTTGTCGAGGACGATCTTGAGCGCGTCGCCGAATCGATTCGGATGCCGCGCGTCCTCGGCCGCCAGGTACGACGAGCGAGTCCGCGAGTCGAAGTCGTAGGGATACTCGGCGCCGTCGACGGCCGCGAAGTAATTTGCCAGCGCCGTGGCCTCGTCGGGCGACATGTTGAACTTTGGCATCCGCAACACCACCGACGGACGGATCGGATAGGGATCGAGCAGGAAGTCGTGCAACCATGCGGTTTGCACCTTGTGCCCCTCGCCCACCAGCGGCGGCGGCAGCCAACCCCAAGCCTCGCTGGCCTTAGCATTGGGATTGACCGCTTTCTCGGCGGTGACGACCGCCGGAAAGATCAATCGCGCCAGGAAGCCGCCCAACGGCGGATACTGCTTTTCGATACGGTCGGCCGGCACCAGGAGGTTCTGCCGTCCGGCCTGGCGCGGTTGTCCATTAAGTAGCACGTCCTGCCAAGGCATGATCGGATAAAATGCCTTGGTCTGGTTATCGTCTGGCTCCAGCGGCGAGCCGTCTTCATCGACGCGTGTCGGCTGCCCTTGCTCGTCGACCAAAGGCATGCCAACCAGCGACGCGTGCATCAAGCCCCGGTTGTCCTTCTTGGTCGAGGACGCAATTTGCTGTGGCGTGAAGTGCGGCTTGAGGAACGGATAATCCTCGACCGGCGGCGGGTCGGGGAAGTCGCCCGGCGCGTAGGCCAGCTTCCACTGGTCCAGGGCCAGAGTGTGGCAGCCGGTGCAATTGAACTTGTCGATGGCCCTCAGTCCCTGTGCGATCGCGGCCCCGCGTGGCGAGGGACGATAGACATACTGCTGCGCGGGAGGCTCGGAAACCAGTCCCAGCACGAACGTGATGATCGCCTCGCGCTGGCGATCATCCAGCGCCGTGAACTGTGGCATCCGCAGGCGTTCGTTGTAGCCCTTGTTTTGGGTCTTCTTGTAGTCGTAGCTGCGCGGTTCGCGAAGCTTCTGCCAGATGAAGCCCTCGCGCTGATGGTTGACCAGCTTCTCCATGAAGTAGCCGGTGTCGGGAGGCAAGTTGAGGAAATTGAACTCGCGGTGGCCGTGCTCGGTTTCCTCGGCCTCCTCGATACGCTCGTCACTCACGTCGGCCGGAGGCGGCGCGACCTTATGCACCAGCGGACCTGGCGCGCCATGGGCCTCCTTCATGTATTCCACGATCTGCTCGAAGGCCAGCTTGTCGGCCGTCTTGCGCGCCCAGTCGGCCAGCCCGGTGCCGATGGGCTTGGCATCCTCGAACCCTGGCACGTCGTGACAGCCCGAGCAGCCGTACTTGCTGACCGTGCGCCGCCCGACGTATTGCAACTGCCGTTCCGTCGACATCTCGCCGGCCAGCTCGACCTCATCGCCCTTCAACTCCGCCTGGCGGTTTTGCGGAATGCCGCTGGTCAAGTAGGTCTCGGCCTGCTTGCGCGTGAAGACCGTTTTGAGATACTCAACCGCCAAATCAAAGAGCGCTTTCTGCTCGTCCTCGCCCAGTTCGCGCGGCGGCAAATCCTTGGGCTGCCAATCCTGCATAGAACCCAACAGATACATCGTGATATCGGCGGCCGGATCGGTCAGCTTGCCATCGGCGCCGGCGATCGGTTCGAGAAACAGGTTGGGCATCAACGTGCGGGGGTGATACTTCGTCGGATTGCGAAGCCAGGTGTACAGCCACCCTTCGCCGTTGCGATTTCCGCCAGCCGTCAGCTTCGCGCCCATGCGCGACAGGTCCGGCCCTTGGGTCATCGTGGCTTTCGGGAAGTCGTCATGCTTGTGGCATGCCAGGCAGCCGCGGGTTTCGAAGAGTTGCTTGCCCCGCTCGGGCGACGGCTCGACCGTCACATTTTTTGGATGCGGCGTGAACTTGAACGGCTGACTCTTGGCCAGCAGGTACTCGGCCGCCGCGCGAATCTCGATTGGCTCGAACCGTTTCGACTCTTCCAGCCCCTTACCGCCCAGGTGACCTTCGAGCCCGAAGAACTGCGGCATCTTGGTGCTGGGCCGGAAGTCGCTCGGCTGGCGAATCCACGAGTAAAGGAAACCAAAATCGACCTTGCTGGCCAGGTGCCGCAAGCTAGGCCCGACTTTGCGCAGCTTGCCCGGCGTCTCGATGTCATCCAACACGTCGACGAGCTTCTTGGACACTTCAGGTTGGCCGGGAATCGGCTCGGCGCTTTTGAGCGACAAAGAGAGCGAGTGCCGCGCGCTGGCATTGCTCGGTTCGGCAATCAATGCGACAGCCCACTGGCGCTGTTGATCGTTGAGAGCACCGGTCGCGGCGATCGCTTGGGCAGCCGCCGCGTAGTTCGGCTCCGTGCGAATATCCGGCCCCACGCGCTTCGTCGGTCCGTCGAAGCCGTTGATCTCGTGACAGCCGAAGCATCCAAAGTCCTCGATCAAGCGGAATCCCTCAACCAGTTTTGGCGCCGGTGGGTCGGGAAATCGCTCGCTCTTTTCCAGTTCCACGACGTCGTGATGGCACTTCAGGCACAGGCTTTCGGCAAATCGCTTCGGATAGGCTGGATAAATCCAATGATGATTGTCGAACCAACCGTGGTCGCGCTTCCAGCGCTCGGCCTGCAAAGGATCGTTCGGGCTGTGCGAAGCCCACTTGAACGCCGTCGCACTCCCCTGTCCGTCGTGGCACACCGTGCAGCCGATGTCCTGCATTTTGTGCGGGCTCATCGAGCCGACGAACAGGTCGAGGCGCGGGTGGCTGGAATACGGATTCGGCACACCTCGCCGAATGGTCAACTCGATAGGCTTGCCCCAGCGCACCGTTTCCAACAGGTAGTTGTAAGCCATCGGCCTGTCGAGAATTTTCACGCCGCCGATCGCGTCAATGAAATCGCCCATTTCCAGTTGCGCTTTGGCCGCTGGCGTTTCAGATCGCACCACCGCAATCATGGCCTCGTTAGGATCGAACAGCCCCTCTTTGGCCAACTGCAGGCCGTACAATTGCTCGACCAGCGTGTCATAAAACGCCTGGACCTTGGTTTGGTCGTCGGGCTTATCCTTGAGCTCGGCTGGTCGCTCGGCCGGAGTGTCCAGGTGCGCCGTCACGATCCGTTGCGCCGGATAGGCAGGCTCAACGGCCGAACCAGGGGCCGTCTTGTCCATCGCCTGATGACAAGTGATGCAGCGGTCGAATCGGGCAATGTCACCCACGACACCGAAGTTGTAGTTGATCGTCAACTTGGGAAGCCAGATCTGCTCGATCTTGATCGGCCGACCAAACGCGTCCAGAATCGGCAATTCGGTGACTTCCTTCATCCAGTTGTTTTCGCGCTCGTCGCGGGCTTTGACGAGTTGCTGGATCTGTCCTAGCTGGTCGTCGAGCTGCTTTTTGATTCTGGCCTCGTCGGCGATCATCTCTGCCAGGATCGATTCCAGATCCTTGCGCTGCACGGTGGCGTCCTGGACGCGATCGGTCGCCTCGGCGACCAACTTCAATTGTACGTCGACTTTCGTTTGTAGCTCATTCAGTTGGCTGCGCGGCAGATCGTTTCCGACCCCCAGGTCGTACTGGCTGCGAACGACCTCGAGTTCGGCCGCCGCGAATTTCTTTTCGGTGGCCAGCTTATCTTCGTGAAATTTCGCTCTGTTGGCGAACTGGGCCATCTCGTTGCGCAATTGGTCGCGAAGCGCCAAGTGAGCCTCGGCCTGAGGGTCGGCCAGAGCTTGATACGTGGCGTCGAGGCCCGTGAAATCAGGCACTTCCTCGTTGCGTGAGGTGGCGGCTTCGGTGGCGGCCTGCTTGAATTGCTCGATCAAGTTCTTCTCGGGAACGACCTGGCGCGCTGCCTCGAGTTCGGCCGTCAATTCCTTAATTCGTTGGCGGAATTGATCGTCGTCCTGCTGGCTGATGCGGGCTTGTGCGGTCCAGGCCTCGAGGTGTTGGAACTTCCGCTGGTAATCCTTCCACTCGCGGCGGTGGTCGGCCGCCAGCATCCAGATCGTCGTGATCAGCATCGCCAGCGAGCTGATGCCGA
Source organism: uncultured Planctomycetaceae bacterium (assembly GCA_964622155.1). Lineage (GTDB taxonomy): Bacteria > Planctomycetota > Planctomycetia > Pirellulales > PALSA-1355 > CAZUPX01. The sequence goes on from CAZUPX010000574.1 coordinate 12,516, forward strand.
AGACCAGATGCATCAGCGTCTGGTCGCGCCAGGTTTTTTCGTTTGCAGGCATAGAGAGTCAATCAGCGCGCCGTGGAGAGCGAGGCGAATGAGCTAAAAATTGAGAAAGTACTCGGGAATGCTCACGATGTATTTCAAGTTCAGCGTCCATCGCAAGACCATCTTCAACGGCAGTGCCGCCATTAACAGCAACAGGTTCGACATCAACATGAAGCGGATAAACCCCATCTTGGCGAAGAATTTGCGAAACACCGTGACGGCCATGATCGGCGGCAGGGCCACGAAATAGGCGAGCAGCAATGCGATGCCAAGCCATTCGCGATACACGATCCATCCAATTTCGGTCCACAATCCGCTACCCGGTGGCGCTTTTGGCAAACCCTGGCCAACGCCCAGCACCCAGAAATATTGCGATAGGTCGACATTGTTCAGCGCCAACACTTTGTGCGGGTCCCAATATTCGAACGGTCCGAAAATGTTCCAGTTCGGCCCGCGAAAAAACGTGCCCAAGATGATCAACGTGACCCACATCTCCAGGAATCCGAATTGGAAAATCAGGTAGCTGAACTTGCGCTCGGCGATGGTGTAATAGCCGTTGCCCTTCTTGTTGAAATCCAGAAACGGAATGGCCATCAGACCGAAGATGATCAGACTGGGCAACAGCACGCCGGCCATCCACGGGTCGTAATAAACCAACATTTCCTGTAAGCCCAGAAAGTACCAAGGGGCTTTCGATGGGTTGGGAGTCTTGACGTTGCTGGCCGGCTCCTCGAGCGGAGCTTGCAGCGCGATGCCCCACACCAGCAGGAACGCCGTCAACGCAATCATGCAGATCAGCTCGGTGTACACCAGGTCGGGCCAGACCAGGACTTTTTCGTTGTCGAGCTTTTCCAGCGGCGGCAGACCCTGTTTGGCGCGTTCGTCATTGGCCACTGCTTGAGATGTCGCCAGCCATGTGAAAAAACCCAACAAGAACACCATCCCGACGATTGGCACGTTGTCCGGCTTGGTCACGATGGCCGCGAAATTCGGATCGACCATCGAAAAGCCCATCAGGATCAGCGACAAGTTCAACATCGCCCAGCCGACCATGGGCTGCACCAGAAACCTGCGGAAGACGAACGCCAGCGCCAACAGGGACGTCGTGCCGACGCTGTAGATCACCGGGCCCGTGGCTTCGTTGACGCGGTTCCGCAAGCCCTCGGGCAGTCCGGGGGGGCTTCCGCCCATGGCGGCGGCGGAGATGGCCATCAGCACAAAACTAAGGCCGATCCAAACCACCGCGGCGCCCTGCTTGTGGCGGTTGTGCCACAAGTGGAACGCCATGACGGCGTTCATCGCTGCCAGAAACAAGTAGTAGCCGCCCAGGAAGCCGGAGATATCTTGCGAACCGTGCATAAGTCTTCAGAACAAAGGTCAGCGGTCAAAGTGACAAGCGTCGACAAACCCTCTACAGCGGACCGCTGATGCCACCGTCCTTGCGGATGCGCCAAAAATGGATTGCCAACAGCAGTGCCACCGCCAGCGGAATGGCAATGCAGTGCAAAATGTAAAACCGGTTCAACGTCTCTTCACCCACGAAGCGCGCTCCCAACAGCGCAAAGCGCGCATCGGAAGCGTTGGTGATCATGTCGATGCCGTGAATATTGAGCAGTTGCTGCCCCGGTCCCTCGTGCCCCAGGATGGGCGTGGCTCGTGCCATGTTCGAGCCGACCGTAATCGCCCACATGGCCAACTGATCCCACGGCAACAGGTAGCCGGTGAACGACAGCATGAGGGTCATTAGCAGCAGAATCACGCCCACGACCCAGTTGAACTCCCGCGGCGGCTTGTAGCTGCCGGTGAGAAACACGCGATACATGTGCAGCCAGACCGTGATGACCATTGCGTGCGCACCCCAGCGATGCAGCTCGCGCAAGATGCCCAGCGAAGTCACATCGCGCAGGCTGAGGATGTCGTTGTAGGCCCATTCCAAAGTCGGCCGGTAGTAGAACATCAGCAGCACGCCGGTCACCGTTTCGACCAGGAACAGGAAGAACGTGACCCCGCCCATGCACCAGGTGTAGCTCAGCGCGATGCCCTGCTTCTTGATCGAAACGGGGTGCAGGTGCAGAAAGAAGTTGGTCAGCATTACGACGATGCGATTGCGGCGATCTTGCGGCATGGGATGCCGAAAGATGCTTTTCCAAACTTGCGACTCGCGAATGATCTCGCCAATGGACATCGTTGGTTACAGTGCCTTTACGAAAGAATTTGCGATGATGAATGAATGGGAAAGGCTCCGACGTTGAGCACGCCGGCTCGGGACGTCAGCCTTGACGTGGGCACGATAGGCCGAGCATGGGAAGTGCAGCATGCCGAACGCTTGCGTCCGCAAGAAATTCTGCACATTACCCGCGGCCCACTGCCTTTTGCCTCGCGCTCCTCCGGCACTGCGCAGCGCGTCGTCAACCCAGGCCGACGCCCGGATATGACTACACAGGCACGTACGAAGCCGGATCGTTCCACTGGCCGATTTCTTCCTGAAAAAGCTTGCTCTTGTCGATTTCCAATTGTCCATCGTCGGCAAGCCGAATGGCGTATCGTTCGAGCGGGCGCGGCGCGGGACCCTCGAAGTTGATGCCGTCCTTATAAAAACCGCTGCCGTGGCAAGGACACTTGAACTTCTGCTCACCTTCGAGCCAGTTGGGCGTGCAACCCAGATGCGTGCAAACCGTCCTCAGAGCATAAATCTGCGGCTGGCCGTTGTACTCGTAGTTGCAGACCCACACGCCGTATTGCGGGACGAACTTGGTTTCGACCTGGCCCGGCACGAACGTATTGGGAAAACCAACCTTGAACTTGCTGGGAGGCTCGGTCAGCACGTTAGGAAACATGAATCGCGCCGTGCCCAGCGTCCACAGCCCGAACGTCGTGGCCATCGACGTGTTGCCCAGCGCGAAAAACGAACCCAACAAAACTCCGGCGAGAAAACCGCGACGCCCCGCGTCGCCCTCGATCAGCGGAGCCTTGGGCTTGGCATAGTCGGGTTTGGGGGGCATTGGCGGCACCGGCAACTTCGCACGCTCGGGCCTGACGCTCGGCGCTGCCGCCGGTGCTCGCAGCGCCGCTTCGGCCTTCGAGATCGGGCCTGGCTTGGCGACGGTGCGAGCCGCTGCCAGAATGCTCCCGGTATCTTTCGGAGCCGATGGCATAGGCGCGGCTTTCGCAGCCAGCTTGGCTACCGCGGGTTGCGAAGGTGCTTCTTTCTTCGCCGCCGCAGTTGGCAAGGGCTTGGCAGCAGCGGGCTTTGCAGGACTGCTTGCGGCGCCGGCGGCCTTTTGTGCTCGGGCGGCCGCCATGATCTCCGCAACGCTCGGCCGGTTGCCGTCGGCCGGCTTGGGCACAGGCTTCGCAGCCGCGGGCTTCGACGCGGCCGGCGGTTGCCCACTCGCTGCGGTGTCGTCGGCTGCCGGTCGAGGGCTGGCCGGAGCGCTAGCCGCGGGCGCCGCGCCACCTTGCGAATCCGCATTGCGCGCCGCGGCCAGAATCTCGGCCACGGACATCTTTTTCTTCTCAGCCATGCCCTGTTCACCCTCAGGACTGACTCAACTTAGCCTCGCCCGGCGGGACACTCCGGGAAGGATTGTGACATTTTTCACGAACTATCTAAATTTCTACTCCATAACCCCTAGCGCTGTCAACCCACCCCGTCGAAATCCTTAATTCCGCCCCCCTGCTCGCTTATCTACCACGGATTCGGGCTTGCGGAGATCGATTCGATGGACGACATGAACCCTGGTGCGATATCGGGGCGGTCCGAGCGGTCGAACTGCGATCCCTACCCGCGTTTCCGGCGCAATGTGCGTGAGGTATCTTCGCACGCAGGCGGCTATCTTAACAAATCCGCTTTACCTTGCGAGTCCAAGGTCGTGAATGATCCAACGCCAGAGCCA
>CAZUPX010000575.1:0-4075 GCA_964622155.1 uncultured Planctomycetaceae bacterium
CTCGTCGAGGCAAATCACCGGTTCGACAGGATTGTGCGGCTTTTCGTACTGGTCAAGGACATCCTCCATCCGCTCGCGGAATTCCTCCGTGAGTTTGGGAACGCACCAAGTTTTTTTCGCCACGGCTTCAAGTCATGCTCCTTGAGCCACAGCGCCACCTCGCTCTTGCTCACCGACTCGACGATCCCTTGCTCGACGGCATGTTGGCAAAGCAACTCCAGCGTCCATCGCACACGGCCGTCCGGCGGTGCGCTGCAGGCCAGAGCAATGACCCGTTGCTGTTGCCGCAAGGTAAAACTGGCCGGGGCGCCGCTCCGCGGGGCGTCATACAAGGCCCGCTCGACCCCTTCCGTACAGAACCGCTTGCGGACGCGGCGGACCATCCGCTCCGAGCAGCCGACGTGCTCGACAATCTCCTCGTCGGTGAACCCTTCGTCGGACTTAAGCAAAATTAGCGCCCGTCGAACCACGCGCACCGGTCGCGTTCCCGACTGCACCAACTGCTGTAACTGCTGTCGTGCCTCGTCCGTGAGGCGTACAATATGGTCCTTCATGCCCGAGCTTATAGCACCGGTCGTGATTTCAAGGAAGACGTACTAGTATCCTGTGCGGCGACATCGGCGCGACTGGAAAACCGGCTCGGCGCCGCGTACATTGCACCTCCATCCAACCACCATTGCCGATCCCTCAGGGGCAAGACCGCCATGGCCGCGAAAACTTGGGTACTGACCGACATCGACCAGGGATTGCACGAGGCCCAGTTCAGCTTGCCGCCCGATGAGGCCACAAACCAGGCGACGCGTGGCTTCACCGTGGCCCGCCGCACGCTGCGGGGCGGATTGCGCGAAGGTGTCGACATCGTCGAGATCAACAATGGCAAGCTGCGGTTCATCGTCTCGCCGACGCGCGGCATGGGATTGTGGAAGGCCTGGCTGGGCGATTTGCTCCTTGGTTGGAAGTCGCCCGTGCAAGGGCCGGTGCATCCCGACTTCGTTCCGCTGACCGATCCGGGCGGGCTGGGTTGGCTCGAAGGCTTTGACGAAACGATGTGCCGCTGCGGATTGGAGAGCAACGGCGCGCCCGACATGGGTGAAAACGGGGTGTACAAATACGCGCTACATGGGCGGATCGCCAATCGCCCGGCGCATTACGTATCCGTGACGGGTGACCCCGCGGCGCACGAGATCAGCCTGACGGGCATCGTCGACGAAACGCGGTTTCATTTTCAGAAGCTGCGCCTCAAAAGCACTTACACAACCAAGGTCAACCAGGCCAGACTGCGGATTGCCGACGAAGTCACAAACCTCTCGGGCAACCCGGCCGAGCTGCAACTTTTGTATCACTGCAACTTCGGCACGCCCATTTTGGACACCGGGGCAAAGGTGGTCGTGCCGGCCAAGACGGTGGTGCCGCGCGACGCACGGGCCGCCGAGGGCATCAGCACCTGGGACAGCTACGCGGCCGAGCAGGCAGGCTACACGGAGCAGGTGTATTTCTTCGAGCTGGCCGCAGGCGGTGACGGCCGCACGCACGTGCTCTTGAAAAACGCGCACTCGACCGCGGGTGTGGGATTGCGCTACAGCACGAAACAACTGCCGTACTTCACGCTGTGGAAGAACACGCCCATGGCCGCCGACGGCTGCGTGACCGGGCTGGAGCCGGCCACGAATTTCCCGAATCCGCGCACGTTCGAGGGCCAGCAGGGCCGCGTCGTGAGACTTGAGCCCGGCCAGACTATGAAGTTCGAAGTCGACTTGGAAGTCTACCCTGACTCTGCCGCCGTCGCCTCCGCCGAACAGGCGGTAGCCAAGATTCAAGGCAGCGCACCACCCAAGGTCCACGACGCCCCACAAGCCGGCTGGTGTAAGATCGACAAGGGTTGACCATCGCGGTGTGTAGGTCGTGATTTGAGCGTTGCCGTGCTGGCGCGATTGACCGACCGCCGGCGCGCTTCGTTCTGGTGTCGATTTATGCGACCCCGGCAATTACGATCTCAATGAGGCGGTGTTCCCGTGGCCGAGCGCACAGTTGATGAATTCAAGTCGGATTTCCAAAGCGATTCGTTACGCGGCCTTTGCCGCGGCCGCGTGTCTGATGGTACCCGCGGGCACCGGGACGCTGGCGGGATTCTTCGGCCGGCACGGGTGGCTGTGTGAGCTGGCGTCGCACTTTCGCGTGCAGTACTTCTGGCTATTGGTCATCGCGACCGCGCTTCTGGCGCTGGCCAGGTGGCGGCGGTGGTCCCTTGCCAGCGCGACGCTGGCGACGGTGAATCTGGCGCTGATTGTGCCTTTGTATTTCGGACCGGCGCGGCAGGACACTTCGGGCCCGACGCTGCGCGCGTTATCGCAAAACGTGTTGCACGCCAACCGCCAGTTTGAACGCGTATTGGAATTGATTCGCACCGAACGGCCCGACTTCATGCTGCTTTTGGAGGTCACGCCGGGGTGGATCGCGGCCATGGAGGGCTTTCGCGACGACTATCCCTATCAGCGCGCAATCCCTTCGCCCGGCTCGTCGGGCATCGCGTTCTACAGCCGGATTCAGGCGGCAGAGCTGGAAACCAGAATCGTGGGGGACATGCCGGTCATCGTGGCACACCTGGTGTCGCCGGCCGGACCATTGACGGTCATCGGCGTGCACCCCGCGTCGCCTCGCCGCAACGACGAGCTCGAAGCACGCAACCGGAGTCTGGCGGCTTTGGCAGATTTCGCAATTCGCACGCAGGGGCCGCTGGTGGTAATGGGCGACTTGAACACCACGAGCTGGTCGCCGTATTTCCAGGATCTCATTGGCGACTCCGGCCTGATCGACAGCCGCCGCGGATTTGGAGTGTGCGCGACCTGGCCGGGCCTGCCGATGCCGGGACGAATTCCGATCGACCATTGTCTGGTGTCGCCCGGTGTGACCGTTGTCGATCGCCGAATCGGACCCGCCGTGGGATCGGACCACCGAGCGATCTTGATTGATCTTACCCTGCCCAGGCCGTAGCGAGCAGCGTGAAGTGCGAGGGTCTTCGAGCTCTACTTCGATGCCGAAACTGAAAGTTGATGATTCGTCAATTTCATGCTGCGCACCGAGAACCCACCCTCGGACGACGTGGTCACCGTGTGGTCGACCGGCAGGTCCCACTTTCCGACGCGTGTCCAAAGTTCCTGGACCGACTCGGATCGTTCCAATTTGTTGGTCGGCTCATCCCAGTATTGAACGCTGTAACTATGGGGAAGGAACTGACCCTCGGCGTTGGTCGTGTTGTCGAGCACGGTGATCGTCATGTTCTTGCCGTCGAGGAAGCGATTGACGCATTTGATCTGACGGTCCTTGATCCGATAGCTTGTGGCAAAGTGCCCGCCCTCGAATGCCAACAGCCTGCCCAACGGATGGTCCTCGTGATCGTCAGCGAAACGCAACACCGGTTTTGGGCTGTCGGCCGACGGGGTCTGGCTGGCGGCCCGGTGCATGGTGATCGATTCCAGTTGTTCCTGAACCCAACCGTTAACAACATCCTCGTCGAGCTTCAAGGTCACGCCGCCATCGGCCGCGACCGTCACGGTGCCGTCGAACGGCCGATCCTCGACCGTGCCGGAAATCTTGGCGGTAAAGCCCGGAAAGTCGTTCCACACAGCGCGGGCCGCCAGCGCGTCTTCGAACAACTTGACCGCCTCGGGATCTGCTCCGGTCGCCACCAGCGGCCAGGTGAAGGCCAGCGTGGCAAACTCGCGGACCTCCTTGTAACTCGTCCCATTGTGATCGCCGGGCGTGGGCCGCACATTGCGAATGTAAATCGAGTACACGCCGGGTTCGGCGGGCGTGAAGGTCGCATGCCCGTCGGCGTCCGCCTTCAGGTCGTCGCCCGAGAGGTTCGTGTCGACCGTGGTGAACGTGGCGCCGGGATAGGGTTTGCCGTCGAGCAGGGCAGTGAGGACAACGCGGTCGACCTCAAACATGGCGCTGATTTCCAGCGGCGTCCCTTTCTGTCGAAGGCGATTAACTCCCTCGGGCTTGCCGGCCACCGCTTTGGAATAGTGCCGCAGCAGGAACGGAGGCTGTGCCGGTCGATTCAACACGCCGTAGT
>CAZUPX010000576.1:0-3557 GCA_964622155.1 uncultured Planctomycetaceae bacterium
GCCAGCGGATCGTCGACAGCGCGGGAATGCGGCTGACCGGCGCCAGCCTCCTCGTGCGATCTCTGATATTGCGCCGTCTGCTCTCGCGCGAGGTGCTGACGGACGACGAACGCATCGTGGGCATACTGCTCCCGCCCTCAGTTGCTGGCGCGCTAGCCAATTTTGCATTGACCCTGGCCGGTCGTGTCGTCGTCAATCTCAACTACACGCTGCGGGAGTCGCAACTCAACTCGTGCATCAAACAGGCCGGTATCCGCCACGTCATCACCAGCCAGCGGGTGCTCGAGCGAATACCGATCGAGGTCGAGGCACAATTGGTCCCGCTGGAAGCACTTTTGCCGAAAGTCCGGCTCACCGACAAACTGCTTGGCGCGATTCAGGGACTGGCTACGCCGCTGTGGTTGCTGGAGCGATCGCTGGGCGTGAACCGGATCGGCGAGGATGAGTTACTTACGATCATATTTACCTCCGGTTCGACGGGCGATCCCAAGGGCGTAATGCTCTCGCACCGCAACGTGGGATCGAACATCGCCGCACTCAACGAAGTATTGCGGCTAAAAGCGACCGATCAGGTACTGGGCGTGCTGCCGTTCTTTCATTCGTTTGGTTACACGGTCACGTTGTGGGGTGTGCTGTGCCTGGACTGCGCCGCCGCCTATCACTTCAACCCACTGGAGAGCGGCATCGTCGGCCGGCTCTGCCGCGAAGAGCAGGTGACGATCATCGCCGGCACGCCAACGACCCTGCGCAATTATCTGAAGCGTTGCCCGGCAGAGGATTTGAAGTCAGTCGAGGTCGTCGTCTGCGGTGCCGAGCGGCTCCCGCGCGAGTTGGCCGACGCCTTTGAAGCCAAGTTCGGCCTGCGACCAATTGAAGGCTACGGCACGACCGAGCTTTCGCCGATTGCTGCCGTCAATGTCCCCCCCAGGCGTGCCCCGGCCGATGGTGGTCGCGGGTGCAAGGAAGGCACAGTCGGCCGTCCCCTGCCGGGCGTGGAGGCGAAAGTCACTAGCGTCGGCAGCGGGGCCGTGCTGCCGGCCGATTCGCCGGGACTGCTTTGGATTCGTGGTCCCAACGTTATGCAAGGCTACTTGGGACGCCCGGACTTGAATGCGCAGGTGTTGCGCGACGGCTGGTATTCCACCGGCGACATAGCACAGATCGATGACGACGGCTTCATTCGAATTACAGGACGCCAGAGCCGTTTTTCCAAGATTGGCGGCGAAATGGTCCCGCATGAGGCCGTCGAAGACGCCATCGCCCGGGCCGTGCAAGCCGATCCCGACGAAGCGGTCGCGGCCGTGACGGCTGTGCCGGATACTCGCAAAGGCGAGCGGCTGTTGGTGATCCACAAGCCGCTCGAGCGGTCGTCGTTGGAGATTTGCCGCGCATTGCACACCGGCGGCCTGCCACCCTTGTGGATTCCCTCCCCCGACAGTTTTTTCGAGGTGGAGAGTATTCCCCTGTTAGGCACCGGCAAGGTCGATCTCCGGGCCGTTGCGCAACTGGCGCAAGAGCGTCTGGCCGCTCATTTGCGCCCTACATGACGACCACCAGTAGGCGTGGGGAGCGTCGATGACTAACGCACCCAGTCGCCCGGTGCCGGCTTGGCCCGTATCAGATGGCGACAAAGGATCCGTTGTTGTGCGATTTGTAGCCAATCTGTAGCCAATACGCGGGACCTTGGCGGACTATCGGGACGTTCATGGAAAATCGCGCTCGCCCCAACGTGAAACACGTGCGAACGTTGGGCGCTGGTGGACGTAAGTGACACCTGTCCAGGTAGGACTCGAAATCAGGTGCCCCGCAAGGGGTTGTGGGTTCGAATCCCATGCCCTCCGCTTTTCCACAACGAGTAGCCCCGCCTAGAGTTGCGGGGCTTTTCTTTTGCGCTCGCTGAACGCCAAAATCAGCGCTCAGGGCGGCCCAATGTAGCCAAACTGTAGCCAATCTCGGGATGGCGTCGCGGTGGACGGCGGTGGACTTGCTAGAACTCCGTGGACGGTCACACGGTGGACGGCGAGCGACGCCCGGGGACTTCGGCGGACGTAGGAGCGCCAGATAACGCCCTCCTCGGCATCGAAAGAAACGCGGTCTTGTTCGACGAGCCGATCGATGATGTCGAGAGGCGCCGAGCGCGGGTCATGGCCGTCCGTCTTGTGCGTCGCTGCGATCTTCAGCACGAATACCCCGAGTCCGCATGAACGCCGTCGGGATTCGCGAGGCGCTGGGCCTCTGTGGGCGTGTCGTTGCCGACTAGCTATCGAGGCATGAGATGTCGGCATTGTGATTCTTGCCATGGGTTTGGAAACGTATGTGCCGTAAACATCCACGAGGTTCGAGGTTGCGGCCTGGAGTACCGGCAAACGAACCATTTTTAGCAGTTCAAATCCCGTCGCCCTGGCATGGTCGCGGTTGCCCCCCGCCAAAGTCCGTGACGGCCAGAGAAGTATCTTTGTCAGCGTTAGCTTTGGTATAGTACCCAAATTGATCAATGACCTTCGGCGGCAAACGTCGCTATCGGAAAACCCGGATCAACTTCTTGCAGGTCGATCTCGCCAGAATTCCGAAACCGCCTGAGAAACACGGTATAGCAGGTGCAGGAAACTCAAGTCATGAAAACAATCACCGCCATCGCACTCATCGGTTGTCTGGCCTGCCTTCCTGTTCTGGCGGCAGACCCGGCGCCATCCTCCAACGCCCTCTTTGAAGCGATCCGTGCCGGCGACTCCGCCGCCGTCCGGGATTTGCTGAATGGCGGCGCGGACCTTAACGCGCGAAACGACATCAGCGACACGCCGCTGATGGCTGCCGCCTTGAATGCCGACGCCGCCGTGCTCGAACTCCTGCTCAAGGCCGGTGCCGACGTCAACGCCGCCAACCAGGCTGGCGCCACCGCACTAATGCGCGCCGCGACGTTTGAGGACAAAGCCCGATTGCTCGTCGTGAGCGGTGCGGATGTCAAAGCCCGTTCCCGACTCGGAAACTCCGCGCTGATTCTGGCCGCGCGGGAGTCTGGGAACAGTCGCGCTGTGGAATTCCTGCTCGACCGCGGGGCCGAGCCCAACGCGACGAACGTGTTTGGCGCGACCGCGTTGATGGCCGCTGCGTCCGCCGGAGACATGGACTCCGTCGGCCTGCTGCTCGACCGGGGAGCCAACGTGAACGCCAAACCAAACATGGACAGCAACGGCTTCGTCTGGGGTGGCGGCCGAACGGCGCTCATGTGGGCGGCGTTCCACGGGAACGAACCGCTGCTCAAGCTCCTGCTGCAGCGCGGGGCCAACGTTAATGAGTTTACCGTGGTTGGTGGCGCACTGGGTCATGCGGCGTGGGGTGGACACGCGGGGGTTGCCCGGTTGCTCTTGGACGCCGATGCGCAGGTCGATCAGCGCGACCTCGTCGCCAACTACGCGCCGTTGCATTGGGCTGCCTCCGCGGAGCGATCATCGCCCGCCCTCGTGGAGTTGTTGCTCGCTCGCGGCGCCGACTCAAATGCCGAGGGCGGTCAGCCGGTGGATAATTTTCTCGGCGCGACGCAAACGCCACTGATGCTG
>CAZUPX010000577.1:0-4766 GCA_964622155.1 uncultured Planctomycetaceae bacterium
TAACAGCCCCTCGCGAACCAGCCCCCTGCCAAATTGCTCCTTAGCCTTAGGCCGTTTGCGGCCCTTGGTGGCTTGCTGGGTGAAATTCTTGAAAAAAACCTTCATAGCACGCGCGGATTCCCACGCTTAGAATGTCTCGAGGGCCGGCCGACCCACGATCCATGAAACCTGGTGAGGGGCGGCGCGGTACTGTCTTTTGATCGACTGCCGGTTGAGGAGCCGTCCGTTGTCCGACGACGTGCGACAGTTGGTCGGTCGATGCCTGCGGGGCGACCAGTCCGCGATGGTGGAACTGGTTGAGATGTACCAAGGGCCAGTGTTCGGACTGTGCTACCGCATGCTGCGGCATCGCCAGGATGCCGAAGATGTCACGCAAGAGTGTTTTGTGCGAGCGCTGCGACGTTTGGACACTTGGGACAGTCAACGGGCGATGATGCCGTGGCTGTTGGCGATCGCTGGCAACCGCTGTCGCACGCTCCTGGCGGCGCGCATGCGACGGCCGCCGACAACGTCGCTGGTCGAGCATTTGAGCGACGATGCGTTCGATCAGCACCAGGCTCGCAACCTGGCCGAGGAAGTGGAACTGGCCCTTAGCACGTTGCGGACCGAGTATCGTGAGGCGTTTCTACTGTTCTATCAACACGAACTGAGCTACGCGCAAATTGGTTCAACACTCGATTGCCCATTGGGAACCGTCAAGACATGGGTTCATCGGGCACGGCGTGAATTGATCGCCCGATTGCGCGAGCGCGGAGTGGTGCAGGAGTTGCGGCATGCAGTGCGACGAGTTTGAAGCGCGTCTGAATACGGTGCTCGATGAGCGGGAGCGGCCCGAGTGGGACGCCGATCTGTGTTTGCACCGAGAAACATGCCGCGCTTGCCGGCAACTGGCCGCGGCATACGAGATATTGCTCGACGGCTTTTACGAGCTCTCGACGCCGGAAGTCCCCTCCGACATGGCACTGCGCGTCGTGAGCGAACTGCGCATCCGCCCGTCTCTCGGGCACCGTGTGTCGGTGGCCACGGCGGTGCTGGCTACTGCCGCTGTATTGTTCGTTGCAGTCATGCCTGTGCTGCGCGGCAAGTTGGACTCTCCTTCGACAACGGCGACTTCGACAACTTCAGCGGTCACCCCGGCGACGACAGTGGCAACCCGCCGCTCAGACGTCACCCGGCATGCGGTCGACCAGGGAATCGCACCGTTGGGGAAGTTGCCGATCGTGCCAGATTTGTTCGCAATTACCACGTCGGCCGAAGGTGGCGACACCTATGCGGAGCTGGCTCGCGAGACCGGCCAGAGTCTGGCTACCGTGATGCTCTACGTGCCGGGCATCGGCGGCGCCAAGGGAATCATCGACGCCGATTTCAACCACGGCGCGGACGAATCGACCTGGACGGGTCAGATGAGCGAAGGCCTGCGGCCGGTGAGCGACTCGGTCGCCGAAACGCTCACTTTGCTTCTCGACAGCTTGCCGCTCACCCAGATCGCGTCGCGGTAGAAGCGGTGTCGCTTCAGGCGAGTTGCTGCTCGATGCCCATGACGGCGATTCGCGCAGAACGCGACGCCCTCTGGTGCCTCGGTTTGCCGAAAACCTGGCACAATCGCTACAGCCCCATCTAAGGGCATTCCGGCGGCAGTTCCTCGCTGCGCCGCCTGGAATCGGCTCCCGGAAGGGTTTGCCCCATGCTCAGACCCTAGCTTATCCGGATAAACCGTTAAATCCCCTCATTTTTCCTGATCGGTGGACTTTACGTCGCCGGAAATCCGATCATCAATCGCTGTCGGCGTTAAAAGTTCGCTAACCTCTCAGTAGGACTAAATAGGGGGAAATGACCTTGGCCAGAATTCGCAAAGCAGACGGCACGATGTCGATCGATCAGCGGAAGGGCAACCGCCGGAATTCGAGCGAACGGCGTGGGGCCGCGGCTACCGTCCCGGTTGAACGTCGCACCATCCAGCGACGGGAGAAGGTCAGCCGTCGCCGCCAAATCGACCCGACGACCTGCGAGCGAGACTACAGCGACGCTGAGGTCGAGTTCATGCACGCGCTGGATCAGTATAAGCGTGCCAGCGGCCGCATGTTCCCCACTTGCAGCGAGATTCTCGAAGTCTTGCGTGCGCTGGGTTACGAGAAGAACCCCTCGCCAACACACGCGCCGGAGTTGGCCACCTGCGAGCACCTGCTCGAGATTGAGTGCTAGCAGCCGGTGCGTGCCAACGGTTGAGAGCATGCTCGCGCATGCGCGAGTATCTCCCCTGATCGGCGAATGCTGGGTTTCTTGGCCAAGTGGTCTTGCAGCCGTTCGTCGAGAACGGCTATTGTCCCCGCGCTCATTTCTGCCGGCTGGCTTTCGCGTGCCGGAGTTTCGTTGGCGCTCGGGGTTCTCTCGAATCGTGTTGGCGTTTGATCTCCAAGTTTGTTGCGCATTTCGCCCGGCGATTGGCTGGTCGGTGGTGTTGGCGTTCGCGCTTCTCGGCGCCGGTGGCTGCCAGATGGTGGCCAATCAACAGAACTCCGACGGCGTCAGGATGTTCGAGCAGGCCTACTATCAAGGCGCGGCCCAGCGGTTCCAGCAATCCATTCAAAGTGATCCGAACAATCCTGACGGCTACTACAACCTGGCTCGCACCTATCACCAGCTCGGCAAGCTGCACAATCAAAGGGCTGACTTGCAGCAGGCCGAGAGCTACTACCATCAGTGCCTCGATCACGACTCGAATCACCAGGATTGCTATCGCGGTCTGGCCGTGTTGCTGGCCGAGCAAGGTCGCGGAGCCGACGCGTTCAAGCTGATCGAAGGCTGGGCCGCTCGAAACCCGTCGGCGCCAGGTCCTAAAATCGAGCTAGCCAGGTTGTATGACGAAGCCGGAAACCGCGAGGCGGCCAAGCAACAGTTGATCGCCGCTGTCGACACCGATCCAACCAACGCGCGAGCGCTGGCCGCGCTCGGAAAGCTTCGCGAAGACCTGGGCGATACCACCCAAGCGCTCTCCAACTACCAGCGATCGCTGGCCATCGATCCCTATCAGCCGCAGCTCGCCTCGCGCATTGCCGCCCTGAGTGGTCCGACCTTCCCTGGCGCCACGCCGCAAGGCAACACGCGCGTCGTCACCTCGCCGCCGCCCCCAGTCCGCTAACCCGGATTATTCATGGCCCTGACGGATTTGATGCGCGCTGTGGAACACCAACCCGACGCCGGCGCGCCGGGGTCGGGTTAGTATCCGCCCTATTGAACTTTTTCTGGACGGCGTCCGTCGCTGGCCGAGGGTTTTAGGCGCGGCCGCGCGCTGCTAATCCGTGCGAGATCAGCTCAGCGACGCTTGCAGCCGACCGGTAACTAACAGATCAAGCAGTTCATCATCCAGGTCGATTCCATCGCTGAACGGCCTCGCGCTGGCGAAACGCGCTGGGCCATCGATCGGGTCATCCTCGGCCGGTTGCGTGACGATCATGGAATCCGCCGCGTTGGTGGCTTCCGTGCTTGGCAAAGCTGCCATCGGCGAAGAAGTGGGCGCCGAATCGCTGGAATTCACCGGCAGGCCGAGCGCGAACGCGACCGTGTCGTCGCCGCTAACGCTAGGCTTTGTTTGAAAACCTGAAGCGGGGTGGCTGTGGAGGAGCGCAGCGACACCACAGACCGCATTTTTCTGGGGGCTCGCTGCGCTCAACCCCAGCCACCCACCGTACCAAGCCGTTTTCAAACAAAGCCTAGTGTCACCGCCGGTGGCCGGTGATGAACTGGGCGCCAATGGTACGACCGCCAAAGAGGAGGCTCCGCCCGCTGTGGCATCGCCGCCGCCCGACGATGCGGGCGCAAACGGCTCGCCGGCGCCGACCACCAGGAACGTCAACTGGTTGGCGAGGTTGGTCGTGTTGTTGCGGGCGATAATCTGATCGGCGGAGCTGACCTGGCCGTCGCGATTGTAGTCGTAGACGTTACTCCTCGTGGCCGGGCTGGCCAGATTTGTCGGGTTGTTACGAGCGCCGATTTCGTCGGCCGACGTGACCTGGAAGGCACCGGCATTGCCGGCACCCGAATCGGCCACCGCGCTGCCGAAGTAGAACACATAGCTGCTGTCCAGTCCGGTGTTGGTGTTCGACTCGCCCAGCGTGTCGTTGCCCTTGACGATTACCTCGAGCCATTGCTTTTGGATGGCATTATCGGCCCATATCAACTCGACGCGGTCGGAGCCGCCCGCGCCGGCGCCTGAGCGCACGGTGACGGTGGTAGGATCCGGGGCCGTGGCCCAGGTGCTTGGCGAGTTGTTGTTGCCGACCTTGAAGATGAAGTCGCCGGCCGCGATCGCGCCGTGCGGGCCCGCCAGGTCGACCATGATGCCGTTGATGCCCCTGCTGTAGCTCGACACGGCCGAGAAGGCACTGGTGCCGCTGCCCGGCAGGTAGGCCGACTTGTCGGGCGCGATGGCGTTGTCATCACTGAAAGTGGCGCCGTTGGTGACGTTCCACTTCGTTGATCCCTTGTAAAACAGATTCTGATCGACAACGGCCGAAGGCACGCGCAGGACCCAAGGTTCGCGGCCGTGGATTCCGTCATCGGCGGAGAAGTACAGCGTGCCGTTGATGTTCGTCAACTGGGGGTTAACCCCACTTGAAAGGGAACTGCCGCTGCCCGCGAGGATATCCTGGATCAGGACGGTCCCGGCGCTGGTACCGTCGCTTTTCCACAGCTCCGTGCCATTGGTACCGTCATTGGCCCGGAAGAACAGCGTGCCGTTGACGTTCGTCAGAGATGTGGGACTGCCA
>CAZUPX010000578.1:0-3993 GCA_964622155.1 uncultured Planctomycetaceae bacterium
CGCTGCGTAATGCGGGACACTTGGGACGCATCGGCGACTGGCCGCTGTTGGCCGCTCGGGCCGGCAAGGCTTCAATCCATTTCGTCAACACCTCCGGCGCCGGCATCCTCGTGGCCCCCTTCGGCGGAATCAACCGGCGATTGTCGGCCAATCCGATCGCCGCCGGCGTGCCGGTCACGGGCGGTTCGCCAATTCTGATGGACATGTCGTGTTGCACGATCGCCGAGGGAAAGCTGAAGGTGGCCCTCAACAAGGGGGTCGACGTGCCCGAAGGCTGCATCATCGATCCGCAGGGCCGCCCGACGCGCGACCCGAAAGTTTTTTATGGCGACCCGCCGGGCGCGATCCTGTCGATCGCCGCACACAAGGGCTACGCCCTGGGCGTGATCACCGAGATGATGGCCGGAGCCCTGACCGGCGGCGGCGCAAGCAACCCTGCCAATGCCCATCGGCTGGCCAACGGCATGCTGTCGATCTATCTCGACCCTACGTTCTTTCAGGATGACCACGAGTATAGCGCCGAAGTGCGGCGATTTGTCGAGTGGGTCAAGAGCTCGCAAAAAGCACAGCCTGACGGCGAAATCCTGATGCCGGGCGAAATCGAAGAGAATACCAAGGCCCGGCGGCAGCGTGACGGTATCGAGCTGGACGATACGACCTGGAAGGCGATCACCGACACGGCTCGGTCCGTGGGCGTTGAGGTGGAAAAAGTTTGAGACCGGCTTGCGAGACCACTAGACTAACCGAACCACTCAACTCGACACAGAGGACCTCACCCATGCGCCCTTTCATCACAATGCTCATCGTCTTGACGCTTTTGTGGACCGCCTTTGGCACGCGAATGATAGCGGCCGAAAACTCGATCGTGCCCGAGGGGGCGAAACTCGAGCTGCTCTATACGCGCACGGCCAAGCTCAGCGGCGGCCTGACCGAAGGGCCGGCGGTGGCGCCCGACGGCAGCATTTACTTTACCGACATGCCGTTCGGTCCGGACCCGGGCATGATCCTGCGTTTCGACCCCACGACCCGCAAGACGTCCGTCTTCACCGCCGACAGCGGCAAGGCCAACGGACTGACCTGCGACGCCGCCGGCGACCTGGTGGCTTGCGAAGGGGCCGATTACGGCGGCCGCCGCGTCTCGCGGTGGGATCGCGCCACCGGCAAGAGCCAGACCATCGTCGATAAATTCCAGGGCAAGCGATTCAACGCCCCCAACGATATCTGCATCGATACCAAGGGGCGAATCTACTTCTCCGATCCGCGATATCTGGGCACCGAGCCGCGCGAGCTCGATCATCGGGCCGTGTACCGCATCGACACCGACGGTTCGGTGATCGAGATCACGAACGATGTGGAGAAACCCAACGGCGTCGCATTGTCGCCCGACGAGAAGACGCTGTATGTGGGCGATCACAACAACGGCACCGACAAGATCGACCCGACGGCGCCGCCTCCCAAGATCGGCGCGATGAAGGTCTATGGCTTTCCGCTCGACGCCGACGGCAAGGTGGCGGGCCAACGCAAGACGCTCGTCGACTTTGGCACCGAAAATGGCTGCGACGGGATTTGCGTCGATATCAACGGAAACATTTATCTCACCTGCCGCAGCCTGAAGCGGCCGGGCTTGATGGTCATCGATCCCAAGGGCCAGGAGCTGGCCTTCGTGCCTACCGGCCCTCCGAATCAGAAAGCCGAACCCGGCAAGGATCCTGTTGGCCTGCCGAGCAATTGCGAGTTCGGCATCGGCGGCGAAGACACGATGCTGTATCTGACTGTCGATAAGAGCCTGTATCGGATTCGGCTGAAAGTGGCCGGGTATCACGTGCCGTTTAAGAAGTAGAGGAAAAATGTCTACCACAAAGACACAAAGGGCACGAAGACGAAGGAGAGATCGCGAAGGTCACAACAAAGAACCTGACAATACACGTAAGGTTCTTTCCGTTCCGACAATTCTATTTTTCCCTTTGTGTCCTTTGTGCCTTCGTGCTAAACGAATTCGTTTTGTAGGTAAACGACCTCGTTGACTTGTCCCACCAACATGACATCTCAATAAGACATTGAGGCATTCCAATGAAGGACGACGTCTTGCGAGCCGCCGCCGTCAACACCGACTACGCCCGGAAGCTCGTGGCCGACATTCCAGAGGAGCGGATGGCCGAGCAGCCGGCGCCGGGCATGAATCACGCCGCCTGGGTGTTGGGTCATCTGACGTTCGTGGCCGATTCCATGGCCCGCGTGTTCGACCTGCCATTCACGATTCCCAAGGAGTGGGTCGAGCTATTCAACTTGTCGTCCAAGCCCGACAGCAATCGGTCGCGGTATCCGTCGAAGACGGCGCTCTTGGACGCGTACGAGAAAGCGTACGCACGGCTGACCGAGGCGGTGAAGTCCGCGTCGAGCGAATCGCTGGCGCGCGAGTTTCCCAACCCGAAGCTGCGCGGGCAACTTCCGACCGTCGGCGTGGCGATGGTCCACATCCTGTGTTCGCACCACGCTCTGCACCTGGGCCAGTTGTCCGCCTGGCGCAGGGCAGTGGGTCTGCCGCCAGCGGTGACGGCATAGTTTTCCGAATCCATTCGCCGCCCGTGCCATCTCGTCAATCAGCGTCGTCGACCCGCCAGTCCTATAGGGCTGCCGAATGGCGTTTGCCGCGTCCAACGACGTGTCTATAATGCCCGCCTTCACATCTCTAGGGATGATTGTCGCTGCGCGCCTATTGAGTGGCTCGCGGCTTGTATTGGCCGGCAAGGAGGTCGCATGTCGCTTTCCTCATACTTGCACGAACCGTCGCGAATCGTCCGCAAGGTGCACTGGTGGGCCATGCGATCGCGGCACACGGGCGAAGTAACGGCGGACACCTGGAACGGCCGCTTGACCTTCCATTGCAGCGACGGCCTGATCGGCAAGTTTCTGTTCGTGCGACGGGCCTACGAGCAGCATTACATCACGCGAGTCATTGCCTATCTCGATGCGGCGGGACTGCGCACCGCGAGCCGCGACGTTGTGCTCGACGTGGGAGCCAACATCGGCATGATCGCCATCGCGCTGGTCAAGCATGGCTGGTACCGCCAGGCGATCGCGTTCGAGCCCGAGCCGTACAACTTTCGGTTGCTCCGACACAATGTGCTTCAGAACGGCCTCGATGGCACCATTGCTTGCCGCGAGGTCGCCCTGTCGTCGCACTGCGGCGAAGGTGACCTGGTGGTCTGCCAGGGAAATTCAGGAGCGCACTTTATGCAAGCCGCCCCCGAAATCGGGACAACGGCGGTGGCCGCTCCCGTTTCCCTACGCGTCAAGACGGCGACTTGTGACGAAATCCTGGCCGCTGAGTTCGGCCATCTCGTCGACCGAGTTGGATTGGTATGGCTCGACATCGAAGGGCACGAGAGCCATTTTTTTCGCGGCAGCTCGCGCTTGTTGGCCCAAGGCGTTCCGGTCGTCAGCGAATTCTACCCTCAGGCCATCGAGCGAGCCGGTTTTTCGCCAGGCGAGTATCGCGACCTGGTCGCCCGGCGATTCACGCACGTGTGCATCGACACCGATGGCCATTTCGTCGAACAACCCATCGCGGCCGTGGAACGGCTCTTCGCGCACTATCCCAAGGATGGAACGAACGTCATTTATTTGCGACGTTGATACTAGCCCACTAACGGCGGTCGACTCGATAGGCGATCGCGCGGCATTCGAACAGTTCGTCGGGGGCGTCCATCGCGTGCAGAACGTCGCCAGGAGCCGTGCGAAACCTGCGGCGGCGGCACGCGCATCAGGATCTTCGCCTGTGCAATCCACGGCGAATGCCAACTCGATGACAAGATCGCGGGCGTAAAGTTCTGCGGAGGCTGCGCTGACCTCACTGGACCCTATACCTCCTCCAACAGGCCAGTAGCAACGGAAAACCGCCGTGAAGCCTGCGGAGGGTGCACGATTAGGCTCTGGCGCTATCTGCGGGAGATGAATAGACTGGGGTGGTGTTGGATTGTTTTTCATCACTCC
>CAZUPX010000579.1:0-4395 GCA_964622155.1 uncultured Planctomycetaceae bacterium
AGCCCATGCCCCCGTCGCGGGCGCGGCGATACATGGGCCAGCGCGTCACGTCCTGTCCGTCCAGCACGACGCGTCCGGCGTCGGCCTCGATCATGCCGCACGTCATGCGGAAGCTGGTCGTCTTGCCGGCGCCGTTGGGACCCAGCAGGCCCACAATCTCGCCCCGCTCGACCTCGAAATCCACTCCGTCGACGACACGCCGCCGGCCGTAAATCTTGACCAATCCTTGGGCTGCGAGCATCGCCATGCGCACCCTCCGTGATCGCGTCGTTTAAACTTGCTTCGTCGTCGACTTCTGCGAAAGTCCATAGTAACCCGACTCGCAAGCGAGGGATTTCCGCGCGGATCTCCCAAAAATCCCTCGCTTGCGCGTCGGGTTAGTGTGTCGATAGATCGCTTCAAACTTCCGGACAGACTAGGGCAATCCGGCAGCGGCTCCCAAACATTGCACGTTATCGAATGAAACCCATGCCACCGATGTTCGGCAGCAACGGTACCGAAATATTCGTCAGCGGAATCGCAAGGTCCAGCGGATGCGGCCAGTACACGTATAGCGCCTTGCCAATGAGCAGTTTCCGGTCGACGTAATGCCCTCGCATCCAGAACCGCGCGTCGGAGCTGGCGGGACTGTTGTCCCCTAACACAAAAAACTGGTCCGAACCCAGGTCGACCTTGACCTCCTGTCTGGCGTCGAAGACACTGCCCGCCGGATTGCTCCAATGTTCTGGCGTGGAGAAAAACGCAGCCAGCTCATCGCTTCGCAAAATCGGCACGATCCCTCCGGTACGGTGGTAATCGTTAATCGGAATCGCGGATATCCGGTCGTCGGCGATGTAATAGATGTCGCGCAGTACGCGCAAGTGGTTCACAGCCAGCCAGGCGCCCTTGGAGCCGATTCCCGCCGGAGCCAGGTCGCCGCCATCGGAGCCAGCCTGAGGGTGGTCGTCTCCTTGTTCGTCGTAAGTTGCCGGCTTGTCGAACTCGACGACCTTGTCATCGACCCATAAGATTAACTGCCGGTCGACATTGGCGAACATGACGCGGCGCTTGCCGGGCCCGCGGACGCTGGTTTTTGCCGTGCGGCGCCAGTCAGACCGTCCATCGATGGTTAGTGTCGCATCGCCGGTGGCCACGTCGATCGCGGCGCGAAAGTGGCGCCCTGCCTTGACCAGCTCGAACAGGGCCTCGCCAGATTCGCCTTGCACGTCCAGCTCGCAGTCGACAATCAGGTCGCCCACCCAGTGCAGTCCCAACATGCCCGGTGTTTCCTCGGCGCCGGCGCGTAGCACGCGCGTGTTAAAGGCATAGAAATCGGTAATCAACTGCGGTCGCGGCTCGCGGCCGGGCGACCACCGATCATTGAGCATTGCGTCCCATGCGCCAAACGACGGTACGCGATGCTCATAGCGGATCCACGTCGGCTCATCGCTCGACCCATCGGTGGAATAGCTGCGCGTGTCGTCGGAGGCGCGCCATGCGCCCGAATTCTTGTCGGCGGACATCGCGCGCCAGCGAGGCGGCCAACCTCGCTTGAGCAACGTGGGGCTGACATGGTCGCTGTCGTGCACGATTTGAGCCATCGCGCGGACCTTGTCCGGCGGCTTGCGCTGCAACACAAAGTCGGAGTCGCTGGGCCCCTTGCTGTAGATATCGCCATGGAAGATTCGTACGGTCTCATTGGGTAGTCCAACCAGCCGCTTGATGTAATAGGTCTCCGCCTCTTCGGGAAAGCGAAACACGATCACATCCCAGCGCGACGGTTCGCTCAGGTGATAGGGAACCTTGCTAACCCAGATTCGGTCGCCGCTATAGCTGGGGCTTTCGGAGACTTCCTGATCGAGCGGATCGACATTCATGTAGAAACGGCAGTTGGGACACGTGCAGCCGACGACTTGCCAGCTCTCATCGATGCTGCCGTCGCGCTTTCGCTTCACACTGCCGTTGCGATCCGCTTCATCGCTGCCGCTGGCCGAATAGCGATAGCCACACTCGGGGCAAACCACGTCTTTGTGGCGACCCATGAGCGTCGGGGCCATCGAGCCCGTTGGAATCACGAACGCCTCGGCCTCGAACGTCTTGAATAGAAACGCCAGTGCAAAGGCGATGGCGACCGACTCAATCGTTTCGCGGGCGCTGCGGCCCCAGCTCGACGCGGCTAGTGGGGCTTCGGGAACGGAAGGCTGTGTCGGCGGATTCACGGTGTTTGACATATCTCGATTTTACCTGATTAACCTCATACGGGCGAAGTTCGGAAAGAAAGGAAATGGGATGTTCGTGCCGGGAAACTTATCGAACGAATGGGGCCAAAAGATGTAAATTGCCTTGCCCACCAACAGCTCGCGGCTGACGTACTGCTCGCCGTCCCATAAACGCGCATCCATGCTCATCGGGCTATTGTCTCCGAGCATGAAAAACTGGTCGCTCGCCAGCGCAAACAGCGCCTCATTGCGATGATCGAACAGGTTCCGTTCGCCAGGGGTTTGCCACAGCTTGGGCGTCGACCAGAACTCGACCAGCTCGTCGTAAGACACGCCCATTGAATAGTCCGACATCCAATTTCCGCGACCGACTGCGATGTAGTAGATGTCGCGCGAGAGCCGCAAGTGGCTGACCTTCATGCCGGTGCCCTGCGACCCGATGCGCGCCGGCGCCATGTCGCCCAGATCCTCGGCGGAGGATTCCGGGCGGTCATTGCCAAGCTGGGCATAGGTGGTCGGCACATCAAACGTGACCGGTGAACCGTCAAGCCACAGCACGAGCTGGCAATCGAAATTGGCCAACGCGACGCGGTGACTGCCCGTGCCCTTGAACGACGTCTGAGCGGTTGGCTTGTAGTCGTCCAAGCCGTCGATCGACAGTTGAGCCTGTCCGGTGGCGCAATCGAGCGAGCAGCGAAAATGCCGGCCTCCTTTGACCAACTCGATAATCGCGGTGCCCTCGGCATTGGTCACGTTCACGTCGCACTCCAGCATCAAATCGCCGACCCAGTGTAGACCCGCCATGGTCGGCCGCACGATCGACTCCTCGCCGCGCGGCACGCTGGAGTTGTAGGCGACATAGTCGGTGATCAATCGAGGTCGCGGGCGATAGCCCTCGGGTAGTGCGCTCTTTTTCAGCCGCTCCCAATCGTTGACGGACGGGACGAAGTGTTGATAGGCAAGCCACTCGGTCTGGCCCGATGAGCCGGCCGTTTCGTACGTGCGACTACCGTCTTTGCTGGTCCAGGACGACGTAGAAGACGCTTGCGCGTCGAGCGCGTTCCAGCGGACCGGCCAACCCTTCTCGGTCAATGCGCCGACCACGTAATCATTGTCGTACACGATCTGAGCCATGGCTCGCAGCTTGCCGGGAGCACGATGTTCAAAGTGGAACTCTTCTTCCCCATCACCCTTGAAATAGAGGTCTCCTTGCCAGATTCGCACCGTCTCGTGCGGCAGGCCGACAAGCCGTTTGATGTAATTCTCCTTCGCATCAGCGGGATACTTGAACACCGTGATGTCCCACCGGTGCGGGTTGGAAAACTCGACGTTGAACTTCTCGACCAGGATCCGGTCGCCGCCGAACGTCGGATTCTCGCGCCCCTGCTCGGTGCGTTGATCGACCGACGTCGTAAAGCGGCACAGCGGACAACTGACGGCGACGATCTCTTGCACGGGCCGTTTGCGGCCCATTTGCTGCGCCTGGTCCTCCGACTCGCTGCTCGCGCCGGCCTGATACCGATAGCCGCACTGGGGACAAAGCAAGTCCTTGTGCGCGCCCATCAGAGTAGGGGCCATCGAGCCGGTGGGAATGACGAACGCCTCGGCCTCGAAGCCACGAAACAAGAACGCCAGAATAAACGCCACCGCCAGCGACTCGATCCCCTCGCGGATCCACGCAGCCGAAAACCACGCGGGTTTGGCCGGTGATGGCCTGGTTGCGGTCGCGGGGCGCGCAGGACCTGGCCTGCCCGCACTCACGCTGGTTGAGTTTCGCTTTTTGCCCATTGGTCAACCGTCAGTCTTTGTAGATACCTGGCTGGCTCACCACCAGATCGCCTTGCCAACAATCAACATAGCGGAAACCGCCTGCTCACTCGGCCAGTTGCGGCTGTCGCACGAGTGCGAGGTGTTGTCTCCCAGCAGAAAGTATTCATCCGGCCCGAGTTGCCACGACTCCGCGCCGCCGCGGCCTGCCGTGTAATAAATGTCCCTCAGCACCTGCGGACCGCTCAGTTCAACGTCGGCGTCACGCGCTCCGATCGCCACGGTCGGGGGTTTGCTGTTTGAAGTACCTTCGGTCGCCTGATAGCAGTGCTCAAGCAGCACACGACCATCGAACGCTAGGCGAACCTGGCGATCGGCCAACACCCATTCGAAGCGGGTCGGCCGGCCAAGTGAGAATTCAGAGGCGTCG
>CAZUPX010000580.1:0-4934 GCA_964622155.1 uncultured Planctomycetaceae bacterium
AGCTCGACGCCCAGATTGGAAAGATACGTGGCTAGCACCTGGCGATATTCGGGGTGCAGGCTGGCGGGCACGACGACGCGACCGTGGCGGCCGGTGGCGCCAAGGCACATCAGCACCGCTTCCGCCGCGGCGCTGGCCCCGTCGTACAGGCTGGCATTCGAGACGTCCATGCCGGTCAGCTCGGTGATGAGCGTCTGGTACTCGAAGAAGACTTGCAAATTCCCCTGGCTGGCCTCGGGCTGATACGGAGTGTACGACGTGTAGAACTCTCCGCGCGCGGCGACGTGATCGACGATCGCCGGGATGAAGTGGTCGTAGCTCCCGCCGCCGAGAAAACAAACCTTCTGGCTCGTCGAACGATTCTTGTCCGCCAGCGCCGACATGTGGGACGAGAGCTCCATTTCCGCTAGCGCCGGCGGAATCGCCAGCGGCCGATCGAGCCGCAGCTCCCGCGGAATCGGCTCAAACAACTCCGCCAGGCTGGCGGCGCCAATGACGTCGAGCATGGCTCGCTGGTCTTCAGGCGTATTGGCGATGTAAGGCATGGATTCTTGAAGAGAGTTGCGGGTTCAAGGTCTTTGGGTGGCACTGGCGTGTCGCCAGTGCAGTGCTCAGTCGTTGTCCCGCACTGGCGACACGCCAGTGGCACCCGATTATGCGGCACCCGGCACGGTCAGTGTCCCTCCTCCGCGCATTGCTTTTCGTACGCCTTGGCGTCGAGCAAATCCGACAGGCCCGCCTCGTCCGTCAGCCGAATTTTCGCAATCCAGGCCGCGCCGTATGGATCGGATTGAAAACACTCGAGGCTGCCCGGCAATGCGGCGTTGACTTCGATGATCTCGCCGCTCACCGGGCTGTACAGATCGCTCACGGCCTTCACCGATTCGATCTCGCCCAACGACTCGCCAGCCTTCACCTGCCGGCCGACCTCGGGCAATTCGAGATAGACCAGGTCGGTGAGCGCCTCGACGGCAAAGTGCGAGACGCCAATGGTGGCGATCTTGTGTCCCGACGCGTCGCGATCGATGCGAGCCCATTCGTGGGTCTTGGCATAGAGCAAATCCTGTGGCTGCACAGTCGGAGTCCTTATGTGTCGTTAGAAGGAAGGTCGTCGATAGAAGGGAAGTTCCACCACGCGCGCCGGCTCGCGATGGCCGCGCACGTCAATTGTCACCGCCGTGCCCGGCGATGCCGACGCGGGCTCCACGTAGCCCATCGCGATCGGACGGCTCAAGGTCGGCGAGAACGTGCCGCTGGTAACGTGACCGATTTCCCGGTCGCCGGAGAAGACGGCGTATCCTTCGCGCGGTACGCGTTTGCTGTCGGCAAACATGCCGACGCGGCGCGGTTGAGTTGAATCGCCCGCCAGTTTCGCCAGCGCGTCGCGGCCAGGAAACACGCGGTCGTCGAGATCGACCGCGTAGCCCAGACCGGCCTGAAACGGATTGATCGCTTCGCTGAGCTCGTGGCCGTATAGGGGCATGCCCGCTTCGAGCCGCAAGGTGTCGCGCGCGCCCAGCCCCGCGGCGGCGCCCCCAACGGCCACGGCAGCGTCGATCAAGCGCGACCACAGTCGCGCGGCGACTTCGGCCGGCACGATCAGCTCGCAGCCGTCTTCGCCTGTGTAGCCGGTGCGGCTGACGGTGCCCGCTGCGCCGGCGATCTGGGCCTCGGCGCCGTGGTAATAGCGGAGTGTCGATGGATCGACACTGATGTGCGGGCGCGTGATCTCGATGGCTCGCGGGCCTTGCACGGCGATCATGGCCGTGTCGGCGGTCGCGTCGACCAGCTCGACGTTGTCCGTGCCGCGTTGAGCTTCGAGCCAGTCCCAGATCTTCTGGCGGTTGCTGGCGTTGACCACCATCTGAAAGTCGGATCGTCCGTGCAGGCCGACCAGATGGTAGACCAGCACGTCGTCGAGGATGCCGCCATCGTCGGCGGTGACCAGCGAATAGCGGATCACGCCGGGCTTCATTCCGGTGAGGCGGCGCGTGACGGTCCGATCCAGAAACCGCTGGGCGTCGGGCCCCTCGAACTCGAAGCGGCCCATGTGCGAGACGTCGAACAGTCCGACGGCCGAGCGCGTGGCGACGTGTTCGGCGACGATCGACGCGTACTGCACTGGCATCGACCAGCCCGCAAAATCGACCATCCGGCCGCCGTGCGCGGCGTGCCAGTCGAAGAGCGGCGTTTGCTGTAGCACGCTGGTCATGGGGACCGTTCCTTATCTTCTTCCCCAGAAGTTCGTCGCCAAAAGTCGCCCACTCGCCCCTTATGGATGTCCGTAGAGCATCCGATCGGCGTTCGAGAGAGCACAAGTTGCCAAACAGTCAGGCGCGGTCGCACAGGTATTGTAGCGGCCGAGCCGAAGGTTGCTAGGCTTAGGTTCCCCTTGCCCTCGCCCCTCGTGTGAGAAGGTGGCCCGCGCCCACGATCCTTGGGGAAGCTCAGGGCGCGCTTACTATCCCGACGCGTAAGCGAGGGATTCAGATTGCTACCGCCCATAGGCTGAATCCCTCGCTGGCGTGTCGGGTTATTATGGGCCGTCGTCGACAAAGCCCGTGCTGCAAGCTCGTCATGTGCTTTGTTCGCCGTCGCCTTTGCTGTAAAATGCGGCGCAAATCCGTTTCCCGCTGAATCCGACCTTGAATCTCGATGGAGATGCACATGATTTCTCGCAGCCAGTTTGTAGCCGTTACGGTGCTTGGCCTGGCGTTTGGCGCGTCGCTGGTGCGCTCGGCCGATGCGCAAAAGTTGCCCAATTGCTATCTCGATGTGACCGCTGATGGGCAGAAGCTGGGCCGGATCGTGATTGAATTGCGCTCCGACGTGGTGCCCAAGACGGCCGATAATTTTCGCGCGCTATGCACCGGCGAGAAGGGTTTTGGCTACAAGGGCAGCCCGTTTCATCGCGTCATCCCCGAGTTCATGTGCCAGGGGGGCGACTTCACCGCCGGCAATGGCACGGGTGGCAAGTCGATCTATGGCGAGAAATTTCCCGACGAGAATTTCAAGCTCAAGCACACCGGCCCGGGCGTTCTCAGCATGGCCAACGCCGGCCCCGACACCAACGGCTCGCAATTCTTCCTCTGCACCGTGGCAACTCCCTTTCTCGACGGCAAGCACGTCGTCTTCGGCCGCGTCGTCAACGGCATGGACGTCGTGAAGAAGATCGAGAGCCTGGGATCGCAGTCTGGCAGAACCAGAGCGAAGATCGTCGTTGCCGATTGCGGGCAACTTTAGGTACAGCGTGGTGGATATTGCCTACGCATGCTTCAGGAACCTAGTGGAATTGGACCTAAGCAGGTTTGACCGCTTCGTGGCCGACAACCAGCTTGAGATCGAGTGGGGTGAGGAACAGGGCGAGTACGAAGGTGTCGCGGATCAGTCGTTCGTACCCACAAGTGACGTCGTGAACTGGCTCCGGAACCCGCAGAACCCGCCGCAGAAACCGGGGTGGATCTTCATCGGGCGGCTGTTGAGGAGCGATCAGGATGCGGCGGTGCTGGAAAATCCCGAAGCTCTCGGGAATGTGATGCAAGCAGTGCTGTGTGGCTTCCGACCAATTTGGCAGAAGACGCAAATGATGGCGCGTCCCAACGGATGACGTGAATCGCGTTCCCAAGCTCGGGCGTTTGGTGTCCCACGCCGAAGGCGTGAAACATGTCAGCCCAGGGCAACGCCCTGGGGACTGTGAACACCACAAGCCCCGTAGCCCTGAAAGGGCGAAACCGTCACGACCACAGGTAGTGCTCGTCCACCGCAATGCCGTGACGCGCGAGCAACTGCCGAAGTTCGTCTTGGAAGCTCATGCGGCGGTGATGCTCCGCCTGGCGCTCGATGTAGGTCTTCACGTCAGCGACATTTGATTCGCTGACAGAGAACGCGCCGTAACCGTTCTGCCATGAGAACTCGACCAACTCGCCTCCGAGGGTCTTGATCCATTTGGACGAGCCTTTCTTCACTTCCTCGATGATCTTTGTTAATGCATGGTTCTTGTTGAGTACAAAAAGGGCGTGAACGTGATCGTCGTGACCGCCGACCACGATGGCCGGGCTTTCCCATTCGTGAAAAATGCCAGCCAGATAAGCGAATAAGCGCGGGCGCAAAGCTTCCTTTAGCCAGGGCTGGCGGTTCTTTGTGCTGAAGACCAGGTGGATCGTGTTCTTCGCCAAAGATTGTGACATTGCGTCAATGACGGGTGCAGCAGTTGTGTCGCCCTTTCAGGGCTGGGACGTCGATGTTCAATTCGCGTCCCAGGGCGTTGCCCTGGGCTGACATGTTGCACGCCTGTCGGCGTCGACTGTCTACGTTGACTTTCCACGCCGCGACCGGCCATTGGGACGGGGTTTCAAACTCGTGACGAGAAGCAGATCGACGCTCTCGATCGTGTTGTCGGCCAGTGCGATGCCGATCGTTCGACCGCCAGGACTGATGGCAAGATTCTCCGGGTGATGAACCGTCAGAAATCGGCCGTCCGCGAGATGAACGTCAAATGGCTGAAATGGCACCGACTGGTGCATTTTTCGAAGTTGATCGGTGGTCATATCCAAAGGATATCACAGTAGCTGCGAAACTCAAAAGGCATCGCCTGGTGCCGACTAGAGTATTTACCTATTTCCGACGCTTTTGCCGACCATCTTTCGACGCGGCCTTGCCTTTGGCCTTCTTCTGCTTCTCTTTCCGCTCGTGCTTTGAGCCAATCCGCTTGGGCGTGGCGGCCGGTTTGCCGCGACCGACCAGGCGGAAGTCCAGCTCGCGCTTGTCGATGTCGACGCGCGCGACAGCAACGTACACCTGATCGCCCAGGCGATAGCGATTGCCCGAGCGGTAGCCGGACAGCGTGTGCGAAGCGCGGTCGAAGCGATAGAAGTCGTCGTTCAGAGAGCTGACGTGCACCAGGCCTTCGGCGGGCAGCTCGAGCCCTTGTACGA
>CAZUPX010000581.1:0-3008 GCA_964622155.1 uncultured Planctomycetaceae bacterium
AGCAGGTAGTTGACGTTGTGGCATGTCTCGCACGCTACACAGTCGTTCATCAGGTCACGCGGATATTTTAGGGACTCGGAAAGGTAGGCTTCGGCCGCACGCTGATCCTCCATTGCCCATGCTGTCAACCATCTCGTCTGAAGTTCAGTCCGCCTGCTGTAGCCGGCTAGTTGGAGGCGGCGGCCGAAGTCATCAAGCGCCTGGGTAATCTGCGCGCGGCTGACGTGGGGATAATTCGGCAACTCATGCACCATCCACTTGTAACGCCAGAGCAAATCCCACTCTGAACATGAAAACCGGTTTGGGTCCTTGTCATGTTGGCCGAGGCACCACGTAAACGCCACGAGTGCGACGTCGGCATACCCTGAAAACTCCGCAGCCTGGCAAAGCTCCATTCTCGTTTCGTATTGGGCGTCCAATTCGTTCGCCTGGTCCGCGACCTGGACAGCCTCTTGGAGCAATGTCATTTGGGTCGGGCCGTGGTCCAACTCGCGGGCACGTTCCATCAAATTGCGCACTTCGCGATTCGCCGATCGCATCTTACGCCTCCTTTCCCTTGCCGACCGCCAGTCCGATTAGGCCCGAGAGCCCCTGGTTCAGCAACTCCATCTCCCGGGCCTGAAGGCTGTGGTGCCCCATCAGCAGAGCTTGCAGGTAGAGGGATTCGACCACCAGACGCATGGCCTCCGGCGACTCAATCGCCAGCAGCCGTTGAACTCGTGGGTTGGCGTAGTTGAAGCACAGTTCCGCATGATACGGGGTGCGGGCATTCAAGGTGCGGCGCAAGATTTGGCCCCACATCGGGGGCGCAACCCCCTTAGCCTGCTCGACCGAGCGCAACACCAGCCCTTCATCCGAAGTCGTGTAAAGGACGGGAAGTTCAGCAGGTTTGAAATGCTTCATTTCCACCCGGCAGCCGAAGGGTCTCAGCGCCGCCGCGGCCACCGCGACCAGCGTGTCCCCGCGTTTCCGTTCTTCAGGCCCCACCTCCGTCAGACTGGCGACCAGGTCCGGCAGCGTCACCCGGCGAATCGGGCAATCGGGGAACAGCTCGGCATGTTTGGCCATCAGGTCCCCGTCGTAAGCGCAGCCGGCGTTGATGATGCCGAGCGATTGGGCGGCGGCCACTTGGGCAATCTGGCGAAACTCATCGAAACGCGCCACGTAGCAGACTTCCGCGTGCCGCTGTTTGTAGTCGTCGAGCGTCATCACACCCAGGGAGGTCTGAAACGGCAGGCAGCCGATCACCAACTTGTAGAACTCGTCGTCGTGGACCGCCAGCGCCTTGATCGCCAATCCATGGACGCTGATGATTTTCTGCAGCCCTTCGTGGTCATGATTGGAAAGGTGCACCAGGTGGTTGCGGAGCGCCTGCCCCAGCATCTGCCGGGTCGTGAAGAGCGCTTCATCCTCGTAAAGCGACTCCCGCGACGCCGTGGGCCGGAGGAGGCTGGAATTGATGACGCACTTCACAAAGAAGGCCCAATCCGGCAGAAGATTGTCGGCCCGGTCCGTGACCAGCATCCCCTTGAGATAGACCCGGCTGGCCTTTTTCGCCGCCAGGTTCGGCGAATGCGGCAGCACAAAGGCCGCCCCTTCCACACCGCACTCCGGCAGCATCAACGGGATGCAATCAATGAATTCGGCCCCCAACGTCTCCCGCCCGTATTCGAGGTAAGCCGTTCTCCGGTCGTCTTCGCTCGTGAAGGCCATTTTCCACGGGGGTAGCTTGTCGTTTACGAGGCACTTCTGATTCCCTTCCGCGACCGAGATCGGAAAGGGCAAGAGTGCCCCGTAGTGCCGCATCCGCTCGCGCACAAAAGCCGGTGCGAAAAACGCCGCCCGCTCCCGCCGGGCGCGTAAAAAAACCTTCGTCCCAGGCGCGATGTCCTTATCGAGAAGGCGGATTTGGTACGTGCCGTCCGCCTTTCCTCGCCACTCGATGCCCGGCTGATCTGGCTTTGCCGACCGGGTAATCAGCACCATCTCCTCGGTGACGATGAAACACGAAAGCAGCCCGATGCCGAACTGGCCGATGTAGTCGGCACGCCGACCCCCGAGGTCTTCGCGCTTTGAACTGCTGCCAATGGTGGCCAGGAAGGTGTGGATCTCGTCCATCGTCAACCCGACTCCATTGTCCTCGACAATCAGCATGATCGGCTGGCCTTGGCGCGCTGGCACGACCTCGAAAGTGATCTCGCCGCGATGCTTGGAATCAATTTGCTGGCGAGCCGTGATGGCATCAACGCAATTCTGAAGCAATTCGCGCAGGTATACTTCCGGCCCGCTGTAGAGATGGTTGGACAACAGGTCGATGATGGCCTTCAGGTTGACTTGAAAATTGAAGCCGGTCTTGGGTGGCTCGGTGATGTTCATATGGATCGGTTGAATTGGACGACTGAGTTCATCCTCTATTACGGCCAGGCAGCGTCGGTACTGCGCGGAGCAAGGTCGGTTAACCGCGTCTTCCGCCACTCACAGCCCGGAGTATAGGGTGCTGCGGCCGCTGGGAATCCCGTAGCGCGCGAGTTTCTCGTTGTAGGCGTGGATTGCTTGGTTGATCGCGCCCACTTCGGTATTGTACTCGGCCACAAGCCTGTTGAAATCGCCGATCTTCCCATCGATCACGCCATCGGAGTTCTGAAGAATGAGGTCAAGTGTTCGTTTTTCGGCGTCGATACTTCGTTCCAATTCCCCGGCAACCTGTACAAGCTGGTTTGCGTTGGCCCGGTACTCCTGCAGTTTCGTGTTGTACGCCAGTACCGAGCGCGGGTCAGCAGAGTTGACCAGATTTCGCGCGAACTCCAAATCCTGCCGCGATTGCGCACCGAGGAGGGTAAGCTGTGTCATTTGTTCGTTGTGTGCAGCGACTTTCGCGTTGTACTCTTGAACGGCGGCTCGCGCGCTGCCCGCGACTGCCGACGCCTCGATGTGCGTCGCGTTGCGATGCGCATTCAGTTGCGCATGTGATTTGAGCAGCGGATCAAAGCGGCGGCGCACCTCGCCCT
>CAZUPX010000582.1:0-5580 GCA_964622155.1 uncultured Planctomycetaceae bacterium
TCAGCGTGAACACGCCCTGCTTGGCTACCGCCGCGTCGAGCGCCTTCTCAAAATCCTGCACCGTCTGCGGGTTGTCGGGCTTCTGCAGCTTCTGAGCGCTCCAGTCGCTAGGAACAACGCAGGGAAACTCCCAGCACAACCGGCCGATGACGTACGGGTACGGATAGTCCTCGATCGTCGTGACAAACGACTTGAAGGGGACGTACTTGCGGAAAATCTCACCGCCGTGATCGTCCAGCACCAGCTCGCGCGGCAACTCAGGATCGCTGGCTGTGATGATATTGCACACCGAGCTGTCGATCGACAGAAAGTTCCCCTGCGGCGTCGTGCGGTTGAAAATCTCGGCGAAAAACCGCGGGCTGGGGGTGTTCATCGAGTCGCAACACGGCACGCGAAACGCAACGGCCCGATTGCCGGGAATGGCGTCCATCTGATCCACGCACTTATCGTACGTCGCGCGCGCGGCGGCGAGGTCGCCCTTGCCCAATAGCGGACACGGATGATCGTACGTGTGACATTCCAGGCTCAAACCCTCCTTGAGCCAGGACTGCAGGTGCGGATGCCGCGGATCGATGCGGCAGGTCATGATGCTTACCGGCGCGCGGCCATCGACCTTCTTGAGCCGCTCGAGAATCGGCCGCAGGTAGTTCTCCCACTTGTCGATCTCGCGCATGTCGTCGATCGCCAGAACGACGACTGCTTGCACCCCGTCTTCGCCGACCCATTGCGGGGTCACCAGCTTGGGGAAACTGCGGGAGACATAGAAGGGGTCGCTCTCGTCCAGGTACGCCAGTCGATTGCCGTCGGCCGCCAGTCCACTTGCCGCGGCCACCAGGATGGTCCAACTCCAACAGCAGCCGGCGGCAAAACGCATCGAGGGGTTCCGGCGGAGGTGTGTCTTCGACAAAAAGGCAAGGCGACAAACGGCGACGGCCGTGACGCTTCGACGGGCCGATCGAGCGCAACGTGGTCATTATAGTCATGCCAGCATGGCAACGGGAGCGGCCCAAAATCTTGCAGTTTCCCGGCGACCCGGCCGATTGCGTCTCGCATTTTGATCTGCGTTGACCGTCGCTCGGCGGTCGGCTACCATCCCGCCGCTTTCGCGCCGCTCAAATCGTCAATTACCTTGACGAATCGCACACAGCTATCGCTGGCTTCGTAGCACGATCGGGGGCGAGGGATGCGATTCGGCGAGTGAACATCTTCCGGAGCAAGAGGCCATGTCGAATGCCACCCGTGCCTGTCGCAGTTGCGGCGGGGCGTCGCTGGAGCCAATCTGGACTGGCGGCGTTATGCCGTCGGCCACGCGGCTGTTGACCCACGACCAGCTTCGAACGAAAGAAGCACGCTATCCGCTGGAGCTGGTGCTGTGCCCGCAGTGCTCGCTGGTGCAGATTACCGAAACAGTGCCCAGCGAGGAGGTTTCGCGCGACTCGGTCTATTTCGCGTCCTATTCCGAGAGCATGCTGCGCCACGCCCGGTCGCTAGCCAGCCAGGTCATGGCCTCGCAGCGGCTGCGACCCTCGAGCCTGGTGCTCGAGATCGCCAGCAACGACGGCTACCTGCTCAAGAACTATCGCGCGGCGGGCATTCCCAATCTGGGCATCGAGCCGGCCGTCAAGATGGCCGAAGCGGCGCGCCGCGAGCACAACGTACCCACCCTCTGCAAATTCTTCACCCGCAAACTGGCCGCCGACATCGAAGCCTGCGGCCAGCCGGCCGACGTCGTCCACGTCCACAACGTGCTGCCCAGCGTCGCCGACGTAAACGACTTTGCCGAAGGAGTGCGCGTCGTGCTGAAAGACACGGGCGTGGCCGTGGTCGAAGTTCCCTACGTCAAGGACCTGATCGACAACGTCGAATTCGACACGATCTATCACGAGCACCTGTGCTATTTCTCGCTGACCTCACTCGTGGCGTTATTCACGCGCCACGGCCTTGTCGTGCACGACGTTGAGCGGATCGCCACCAGCGGCGGCTCGCTGCGGCTGTTCGTGGGCAAGACGGGGCGCTCGTCGCCGCGCGTGCAGAAGCTGCTCGAAGAAGAACGCGGCTGGGGGGTCGATCGGGCGCCGTTCTACGCCACGTTCGGACAACGGGTTGAAAAGCTGCGGCACGAGCTGGTGGGCCTGCTCAAGCAGCTCAAGGCCGACGGCAGACGGATCGCCGGCTACGGCGCCAGCGCCAAAGGCAGCATGCTCTTGAACTACTGCAAAATCGGCCCGGACATGGTCGACTTTGTGGTCGACCGCAACACGTTCAAGCACGGCCGTTATACGCCAGGGGCGCATCTGAAGATTCACAGTCCCGAAAAGCTGGTTGAGGATCGCCCCGATTACGTGTTGCTGCTGAGCTGGGGCTTTGCCGACGAAATTCTGGCCCAGCAGGCCCTCTATCGGCGGCGCGGCGGGCGGTTCATCATTCCCATCCCGCGCGTGAAAGTGGCGTGATCGACAGGCTGGAGGCGGTAGGCGATAGGCTGTAGGCTTGGAGCAAAGCTGCCTCTGGCCGTTTTGCCCTTGGCTTGGTCGCGTTTGGCTTTCCTGGTTCTGTTCTCTTCGGCCTACGGTCTACAGCCTACGGCCTCCCGCCTTTATTTGGAGCCCCGTCATGCTCACCGAGTTCAAGAAATTCGCGTTGCGAGGAAACGTTCTGGACCTGGCCATCGGCGTGATTATCGGCGCCGCCTTCGGCAAGATCGTGACGTCGCTCGTCGACGACGTCATTATGCCGCCGATCGGCGTGGTGATGAGCGCCAGCAAGGCGCAGGATTTTCAGGACAAGTGCCTGCCGTTGGCCAAGCTGCCCGAAGAGGAGTTCATCAAGGCCATGTCGCTCTCGTACGCCAGCAAGAACAACATCCCGACGCTCAATTACGGCAAGTTCATCAACAACGTGATCAATTTTTTGATCATCGCATTTGCGATTTTCCTGGTCGTTCGGCAAGTCAACCGCATCTCACCTCCGGTGACCAAAACCCGCGAGTGTCCGATGTGCGCGTCGCAGATTTCGCTCAAGGCAAAACGCTGCCCAAGCTGCACCTCCGACGTCGAGCCCGTGCCCACATAAGCCAAGGCTCTGGTCAGCAAATCGGCTTATCGCCATTAATCCGAAGCTCAACAACAGTTATGCAAGTGCTGGCGAGTTTTCGCAACGCCGAAGGCGTGCAACATGTCAGCCCAGGGCAACGCCCTGTGGTTCCAACATCCCCGATGCAACGCAGCCCTGTAAGGGCGACACCGCGACTTCGGAAGTGTCGCCCTTACAGGGCTGCGTGGGTTGCGTTTTTCATGTCTACCAGGGCGTTGCCCTGGCCTTACTTGTTAGACGCCTTCGGCGTCGAAGAGACGACTCTCGGCAGCACTTGCATAACGCTGGCCAGCGAGGGACGTGTCGAACCCCAAAGTTCCCTCGCTTGAGCTTCGGGCTAGTGAATTCGCGGCCGCCCCCAACGCAAATTTGTGGTAGAATCCGGGCTGGGCACCATTCCAACTGAACCAGCCATGGTCGAAGAGCAGCCCGCATCGCCTGCGGAAGAGTCGCTGGGGGACGGTGAATTCACCGAGCCCGTCGATGTGGGGCGGCGATTTCAATTCAGTCTCTTGGCCCTGTTCGCGCTGACGACCACGGCGGCGGTTTATTTTTTCCTCGAGCGGATCAGCGACGGGCACTTCGCCGCCGGCACGCTGCTGACGGTTGGCGTCGCGATTCCGCTGGCGCTGGTGGTGTTGTGGATTGCCAGGTCGTTTATCGAAGGCAGCGAACCGTGGGCCACGATCCTGTTCATCCTGGGCATCGGCGGGGCCATTCTAGCCTGCCTGCTTTTGGCGTTCGGGTTGTGACCGCCGCCGGCGCCAATCCATGACGCAGGCAGACAAGATCCACACTAACCCGACGCGCAAGCGAGGGATTCCCCCCGCCGCGTAATCCCTCGCACGCGCGTCGGGTTAATAACCCTGTGGCACGGGTAGTGGGTGATTAGCGTGTGCAGCCGGGTAGTGGGCATTTAGTGTGGTGCTGGGGACGAATGGCACTAGCTTAAGGAAAAACCCGCGGCGCCATTGGCAGTCCCATCATCGCCGCGGCCTGAGATGCAAGTAGGGCGTGCCGTCAGGCTTGAATCGCGGCGGTTCTGGAATGGGCTCGGCAACGGGAGGCTTGGATTTCTGGTTTGCCTCGTTTGTCGCCTGTCGCTTCCAGCACTCGAAGCACCCTTGCTGCCCCTTTATGACGGCGCCACACGTCGGACAAAAACGCTCCAAGGTCTGTGGCAATGATTGCACTGGTTTGTCAGCCAGAAGTTTGGCGATTGGCTGCCCTAAGATGCCCAGGGCGAAGCCGACGGCCACAGCAACGTACCAATTGCCGCCGACAAGATGAGAGGCAATCATTCCGCCGACTGTCCCGAGAATGAAAAACGCTAATTGAACCATGCTCTGCCCTCCAGGCCCAGCCGTTATTTGCCGCGTCGCACCATCCCGGAAGTATAGCAGGGGGCGGGCCATTCTCGCGCCGCTGGCTTCCGCTAAAATGATCTTGCTCGCCTGGCAATGCGGCTCGCTACCGCATCATCGGCCTGGGGCGCGCGTCATGGCTTCTACCTAACCTTCGCCGTGGCTGCGCCCCAGGTCGGCCAGCAGCATGGAAGGTTCGGACAAATGGCGCTATGGCGAACAAGCCTGGAGCGTATTCAGAGGGAGTTTCAGGCCGCTTCGAGTCATGACAATCGCCTGTCATGTTATCTGATCCAAGTTGTGGCCCTGCGTCAGACGCAAGGCGACCCAGGCGACCCCTATGAGTTGAATCGACCGCCTCGCGTTGGAGACCATGGCCTGCTCGGCGCTTCCCTGGAACCTGGGCCAATTATCTCAGATGGTTACATTCTGGTCGGCGAGCAGGTCTATTTGGACGCAGCCGGAACCCCGATGCTTTCGCCTGCCGGCGATCCAATTGCTTTCGATTTAGGATTTCGGCGAGACCATCGCTACTACTCGTCAAATCCAACTGCATTCGCCAATTACGAGTGTCTAGGCGAGAGCGCCGGTCAATGCCTGGCCGGGCTCCAGGAGGCCTCAGACGCGATATGGAAGAACCTTCCGCCTCAAACCAGACTCGCAAGTACGCCATGCGAACTTTGGACGGATGCGCTCTTCGAGCTGGCTTGGCAGTGTATTCCGGGAGTACCGCTCCGCGCCACCCGCAAGGCCACTTGGGCTGGCAACCATTCATTGACATTGCCAATTAACCGGGAGTTTTGGCCCGAGATTCCAGCCGAAATAGCTGATCCTCCGGAGTATTGGTATTCCGTCATAGATGACGTGTTCAGCACGTCAGTGGCGGCGATGGATATCTTGCTCGCACTTCCAGATGACACTCAGCCAATACAGCCACTAACTCCCGGCGAACAAGAGAACAGGCAGAAATTATTTCCCAAGGGGGTTCACAAGAACCCTGACATCGTCGATTTGGTGGTTCGCTTGGATGCCGCCAAGGGTACTGACCAAAAGGCCATCGCCGTTGCCCGGTCAATAACCGGGGAGCCTGCGGAAAACTGCCCAAAAGCGAAAAAACTTCTCG
>CAZUPX010000583.1:0-1856 GCA_964622155.1 uncultured Planctomycetaceae bacterium
TTCATGGTAGCTCATTGGTTAATTGGTGGTGGTGGCGAGGTATTTGAGGAGGGGCGATTGCCTCTTGATAAGAGAGGCACAATAGGTCATCTCGTCGTAGAGCGTTCTGTCTTTCCAGCAGCGGAAGATGATGCGGATCCATTTGAATGCCAAGGCTCGCACGGCCGCTTGATGTTTGTTGCCGCGGGCACGCATCATGTCGTAATAGGCCTTGGCCCAGGAGGATTGCTTGATCGAATGCGCGGCGAACTCGTGAAAGGTTTGTCGTAGGAATCGGCTGGCCGCCCAACGTCGCTGAACGACTCGCGATTTGCCGCTTTGCCTGGTGACTGGGGCGATCCCCGAGATTTGCTGGACTTGCTGGGCGTCGGACAACCGCTGCCGATCGCTGCCGAGGGCCGCCAGCAGGCGCGGCGCCATGGCGTCTCCGGCGCCAGGGAACGCTCGGAAGATGCCGGCGTCGGGATGTTCCTCCATCAGAGCTGCGAGCTGAACATCGTATCGCTCGATGGCTTCGTTGAGCGTGAGGATCTGCTGGACCAAGACCTCGACGATCAGTATGCTACTGTCGACGATGGCCGGATCGGTGGTCAACGGGGTTGCGTGTCGGATAAGACGCAACCGTTCGGCAACTATCAAGGAACGGTAGCAATGCTGTTCGCGATAGAACGCGGCCAACTCGTCGTCGGTGGCGGCTTGCAGTTTCTGCAGGCTGGGGTAGCGCAACAACAATTGGCATGTTAGTGCGCCGTGGATGGACGTGCCGCAGACTTCCAGGGCCAGCGGAAAGTACTGTTTTAACCGGCTTTTGAGACGATTGGTCAACGCCGTCCGTCCGTTGACCAGATTCCTGCGGTCCTCGGCCAGCAGACGAATCTTACGCGTACGTTCATCGTCCGGCTGCCAAATCCGCAGATGCTCGGAGTGCTTGGCCAACAGTTCGGCCAACAGGCGGGCATCGGAGGGATCGTCTTTGGCTCCCGAGGATCCGAGTGCTTCCCGAAAGCGAGCCAATTGTTTCGGATTGACGGGCACCAGCCTCAGGCACTCGAACTTCATCAGGGCATAAATCAAGGCCCCTCGCTTCTGTTCCAGACAAACGGCGATCTTCTGGCCGGGAAATCGTTGCTGCAGGGTCGCAACCCACTGGTCGATCGCTTCCGGATCCTGAGCGATCCGGTCGCGTTCCGGCTTTTGTGTTTGAGGATCGATCAAACAAATCGCATGCTCTTGGTCGGCCCAATCGATTCCGACAAAGGCGGCACAATCCTTCAAGGACATGGCATCACTTCCTTCCTGCAGTTGAGTTGTTCTTCCACCATACACGCTGGCCTTGGTTGGTCGAAAACCTTATAGTGAGACATGCAAGTGTCTTCATCTGAGTGATTCGTTAAAACCAAAGCGCGTCGTCCCCGCTCGAAGTTCTGGGTTCAATCGTTCGAGCAATGAGGGTAGCTCATTCGTAGCGGGGCGATGCGTGTTTTTCTCCACTCACGATGACAGCCCTTCGTGGACTTGTCATCTGCATCACAAGAATTCGCGCGCAAGCGACTCCTGCTGCGGCTAAGGGCAGGGCCTCCGCAGCAGTCGCTTGGGTTTCCGTGGGACTACGGGATGAACTATAAGGGTAGGTCGCCGAGCCGACCAACCCTGGGCTGAATGCTGCAATCCCTTCGGGATTGGGAACACCCGCACGATTTTTCCGCGACCATTCTCCTGTCGGGCGAAGGACATCGACCGTGTCCATGTCGCCCCGCCGGTGCCGACTCGTTTGCCTGCATTTCTGACGCTCACACTCCCGCTGCAGTCTCTGATTGCATTGGCAACCCTGTGCCGCTCGGCTCGCGGCACCTACG
>CAZUPX010000584.1:0-1523 GCA_964622155.1 uncultured Planctomycetaceae bacterium
GTAGGACAGGTTTCAAACCTGTCCGGCCCGGTCCAAAGCCAGGCGGTGGCCATGCAGGAAAAGGTCATCGAGCTGGTAAGCGCGGCGCGGTCTGCCGTCAAGGAGCGGATCACCGATAAGGAGCTGAACGCCCGCTTGAGTAAGGAGCTGTCGATCCTAGAGCCGGAGGCCTTTGCCAAGGCGCTGGCGGGCTTGCAGGAAAGCAAGCTCAACGCCGGCTTGCCCGCGATGCAGGCCGAGCAGCTCGAATCGCTGCGGAACGCCCTCGCCGGCCTGGACACGTTGGCCGACGAGCGAATCCGGCCCAAGGAGGTGCTTGCCCAGAATGTCATCGAGACGACGGAGGCCATCGGCAAGATCGATCTGAAAAAGTCGCCGGCAGAGATCGCCAAGGAAATCGCCGCGGCCCGCGACAAGGCGATGCACGACTTCCAGTTCGAAGTGCTGTCCGAGCGGATCAAGCAATCGCCGCTGAGCCCGGAGGTCCGCGACTACTTGCTGCAAACTCTGGCCAGCAACCCGGACCCGAAGTACCGCACGCTCATCAGTGCCTATATCAACCCGCTGGTGCCGGCCCCAAAGAAAGGCAGCGAACCATGAGAACCACGAATAACACGAATACCACGAATGAAGACATGACAAAGAACAAGAACAGGACTGATTTGAAGAAAGCCGACTCGATGAGACCCTTGGTGTCTTTATTCGTGTTATTCGTGTTATTCGTGGTTCCCTCGACTCTCCGTGCCGAGGAAATCTACTTCCAGGACGGCAAGCGGCTGATGGCCATGGTCGAGGCCATTGACAGCAAAGGCAAAATCATCCTCCGGCTGCCGTCCGGTAAAATGGCCGCCGCCGAGCTGACGCAGATCAACAGCATCACCTTCCGCGGCCGCGAGCCGCGCGCCATCCGCGCCGGCGCCCAGGAGTTCCACTTCGTCTCCGGGGACCGACTCAAGGGCCAGATCGTGCAGCTGCAAAGCGATACGCTGCTGACCGAAACCGCGGGGGTGGGCAACCTCTCGATTCCGCTTGCGGCTCTGCGCGGCTTCCTGACCATGCCGATCGAGGGCAAGGCCGGCCGCCGCGCCATTGAGCTGGTCACCGGCGACGCCGAGGACCCGACCGGCAAGATGGACCAGGTCCTCGACCGCCGCACCGCCGGCTACGAGGGCGTCCTCGAGGCCATCGACGCCAAGGAACTGCATCTCGACCACGAGCGGCTGCGGCGGATCGTGCCCTTGAACATCCTGCACCTGGCCGGCGTCCGGCTGGCGCGCGACACGCAGATCCCCCGGCCGGCCTTGCCCAGCCAGCCGTTCGTCAAGGTGCAGACCCGCGACGGCAGCACCCTGGAGGGGCTGCTCGAGTCGGTCGGCCACGGCAAGTGGAATCTGCGCCCCACCTGGCAGCCGGGCAAGCTGCTGTCGGTGCCGGTCGAGGAGGTGGTGGCCGTCGAAGTGCTCAACGGTCAGGCGATTTACCTGTCGCAGCTCCAGCCCAGCGAGGTGAAAGAAAAGGCGATC
>CAZUPX010000585.1:0-3848 GCA_964622155.1 uncultured Planctomycetaceae bacterium
AAACCGTCACGGGCCCCGCCTAGGCGGATGCATCGCGATGGGCCGCCGATTGTCGCCGCGCGTGCCGCGGGCGGACAACATCGGTCGCCAGGCCCACCATCTCCAGGGCGCGGATGACGACCCAGATCGAATCGAATTCCCACCAGCGGTGCATGTTGCAAGCACTGGCCGGATCGACATGGTGGTTGTTATGCCAGCCCTCTCCGTTTGCCAGCAGGGCAATGACCCAATTGTTCCGGCTGTTGTCGCCGGTGTCGTAACTTCGGTAGCCGAACAGATGCGTCACTGAATTCACGGACCAGGTAATGTGCCAGACGAACACAGTTCGCAAGAGCACGCCCCACGCCACAACGCTCAGTCCGAACTGTGTCGCGGTCAACGCATCGCCGCCCGTGGCCCAGACCCATCCCCATCCGGCCACGAAATACGCGACGGCGTGGGCCAAATAAATCCAGACGGTCAATAACGAGCGCTGCAATCGCAAATAGAACGGATCTCGCAGCACATCACGCGCGTACCGTTCGTAGGCCGAAAAACAGCGCAACTCGCGATTCTCAATCAGCAGCCAGCCCATGTGAGCCCACAGAAAGTTCACGAGCGGGCTATGGGGGTCGGGAACCTCATCTGAATCATTGTGGTGCAATCGGTGCGTCGCGACCCAGCTCCCGGGCGCATCCTCCATGCAACAGACGGCCACCACGACGAAGAACCGTTCGAGCCACAGCGGGCAGCGAAGACTGCGATGGGTCAGCAAGCGATGGTAGGCGATGTTGATTCCCAGCCCGCCATATACGTAAACCCCAACCGACCAAAGCACCACGCCGGTCCAACTGAACAGCCACGGAACGAACACTGACAATGCCAGCAGGTGAATCGTGATGATCGGGATGGCATAACGCCAGACAATGCGACCCGTCACAGAGGTTGGAAGCGGTAGCGCGGCGGTCCCTCCAGGGCGGCTGGACGTGGTGACGTGGTCGGTGGTGACGTGGTCGGTGGTGACGCGGTCGGTGGTGACGTGGTCCGGGGCAATGCTGGCACGCTGGAGCAGTGGTTCGGTAACCGCGGAATTGGTTTGCGAGTTGGTTTTCATCGCGGGAGTGCCGAAGTGGGCGTCGGTCTTGAGCTCGGCCGATGTTGATCGATTGGGGACGCTTACCTTCTGGTAAGAGCGTATTTCGGCGGCAGATGTTTCAGTGCCGGTCGATCGGCCGTTGTTTTCCTCAAACGGCTGCTCCTGAGCGATTTCGAACACGTCGTAGCCCATCGGTAACCTGATCCTCGGCAAGATGCGCGCGCAGCAACTTTAACGCAATCTTACCTCGCCCCTCGGCGATCTCGGACCCGACCGAGAACAAACAGATCGGTTGCAGCGAGAGCCTCTGCTGCAAGAAAGTCGGCCCGGTCCGATGTCGCTTCGGTCCTGCCGTCTTCACAATCAACCGGAGTCTAGCAGCATTTAGGGGCCAGTCAAGACAAGCTGGTAAAGGGCCCGGTCAGGCTCCCAATCTCCAGCCCTGTTTTGATCCTGGCTCCCCAGTCCGAGCCTGATTGATGTATCGGTCCGGCGTGATGGCGACCTTGCGAGCAAGAGCCAGCAATGACCGACGGGGACGCCCAGCGACCCAATGCCCCTCTGCTCGATTCCGGCCCGCCCCGCAGGCGAGCTCGGCCGCGCGGGAACCCTTGCCGGTTGTGCGGAATGACGGGGCGCAGGGCGGGCGCCTCAACAATTCGCCGGGATGCCCCAAAACCAAGCCGAATCCGCCGCCGGACGCCACTGCGAGGATATGCCAATTCAGCTTCAACTGGCCCCAATCGTCACCGAAAACTGCTCGCTATCGGTGGCCGGCGGCGTGCCGCTGTCTGTGACCAACACGCGAAACTTTACGCGGCCAGGAAGGTCACTGTCCGTGGGGGTCCAGTGAACGACCGCAGTGTTGCTGTCGGTCTGTTCAATCGTTGCCGAATCTGGCGAGTCCTCGGGATCGAGTTGAAAAGTCAACACGTCCCGCGACTCCGGGTCTGTGCCGCTGACAGTCAAGTTCAGCGCCTCACCGATGAATAGAGTTTGACCGGGGATTGCGGCGAGATTTGGGGCGTCGTTGACGGGTTGAATCTGGATCGTTGCTGTGATGGCCTGAATTGCCAAATTACCGTCGCTGACGGCGACCTCGATCGACCGCGGTGTTGGATTCGGATCCTGCGACGTGTTCTCGTACGTCAGGGAGCGCAGCACCTTTTGATAGTTGGACACGGTATCTGTGCCCGTGAGACGTAAAACGTCGCCGTTCGAATCAACGTCCGCCACCACGTTCGTTCCCGCGATATCGGCGGCCAGGCGCTCCGCGCCAGCGTTCAACGGGTTCGTCAAGCTGATCGTGGCGGATTGGAGATGTTGGATTCGAGTCGCATCAACGACCAGCCCTGTGGCGAATGGCACTGGCGGTGCGTCCTCGACATAGGTGGCGGGCACCAGTCCCGTCAGACTAATTCTGGAGGGCGAATGCGGTGCCCACCCTGGCGATGATGCCAGGAACATGAGAATGGACAGGTCCGGCACGACAAAATTGATCTGGCCCAACGGGGTACTTCCATCGGCGGGGACTGTTACCTGAAGCGTCGAGCTGAATTCCGGACGCGTTCCGGCAAGCGCATCGACCATGGACTCCGGAATCACGCTGCCGACAGGAAATTCGGCGGGCTGGTCAAAACTCAGCGAGTAATTGCCCGGGACGAGATTTGCGAAGCTATATGAGCCGTCTGCCGCTGTGATCGTGTCCTGCGACCGGGACGCTTGCGTCTCATTCTGCGTAGCCGTGAGCGTAACTCTTCTGCCCGCCAGGATGCGTTCGCCAGGATCCAAGGTCAAGCTGTTGTTGAGATCGAGGAACGCGACGCCAGAAATTGCCGATGTCGAGGATATTAGGGGGGGCTGCTGCTCGTTGGAGACCACGTGCTCGCGGAGGGACGACGCCAGAAAGTCTGAGACGCCGGTATTCGTTGACAAGAGCGACCGGTTTTCAAGGCGTTCAAGGACAAATCGGTGTCGAATGCTGGCTCGCAGCACGCA
Organism: uncultured Planctomycetaceae bacterium; assembly: GCA_964622155.1. Classification (GTDB taxonomy): domain Bacteria; phylum Planctomycetota; class Planctomycetia; order Pirellulales; family PALSA-1355; genus CAZUPX01. The sequence goes on from CAZUPX010000585.1 coordinate 3,074, forward strand.
ATGTCGAATCATATGCCTCCCAGCGCCGCAAGAGGCCGGTCGCTATGGCCACCAATGTCATTCCTGAAGTCGAAGTGCTTGGCGTCCTCAATAGACCCGTCTTTGGCATTCAGTTTCGCGACCCAGCGGGCATCGTCGTCGTGTTCCTCCTAACTGCCCTCGAACGCCTCGCCGTCTCATCAACCCTGAACGCCAAACGCAAACGTGCCCAACAATCCATTCCAGCAGTTGTACCGAGCTGGGAATAATGTTGCCGGTGTCGTGCTCGCTGGTGCGGGCATCCCCATCGCATAGGCGCCGCAGCTTAAGACGTTCTATACTTCGAGCTAGGTGACTACGTGCTCCGCGGCGATCAGAGCGCCGCTCGCCTGCCTGCGGGCTGTTTCTTTGCTAATTCGCGCGCAGATCGCAACCAAATCTAGCGATACCGCTCAATATTTCTCCAAGTCGCCGAATCAACCAGTCGTTTGATGCGCCGGTAAGTGCTGGAATTGATGTGCGGGACGACTCGTTGTAGAGCCGGACGGTCGAGTCCTTCCATAAATGTCTCGAGCTCGTCGTCGTTGAAGGCCGGCAATACCGTAGCGACTTTCACCCCGTCAAGGTCACCCTCGAGGCGCCGGATCACGTTGCGCCGCGTCGGGGCGTCAAGTTGCGGCAGCACTGCGCGAAGGGTGTCGCCAGCCATTTCACGTACTGCCGCGCTAAGGGTCGCGGCATCCACGTCGATTAAGGCGGTTCGCAATGTGGCGACATTAAGATGATTTAACACGCT
>CAZUPX010000586.1:0-7292 GCA_964622155.1 uncultured Planctomycetaceae bacterium
AAGAATCAGCTCTGGTGGGATCTGCCGGCGGCCGAGTCGTTCCGCCTGCACCAGCAAATCTACGGCATCGAGCCGGCCGCCTTTGAACGCACCCGCGACGAACTGCTCGATCTGTTGACGGTTCGCCAGTTGCTCGGCCAGCCGGTGCGCGAGTTGTCGCTCGGCGAGCGGATGAAGATGGAACTGATCGCCGCGCTGTTGCACTCGCCGGAGGTGCTGTTTCTGGACGAGCCCACGATCGGCCTGGATGTCGTGGCGCAGCACACCATTCAAACGTTCCTTCGCCACTACCAGCAACTGCGGCAAATCACGGTGTTGCTGACCAGCCACTATCTGAGGGACGTGGCCGCGCTGTGCCGCCGCGTGGTGATTATCGCTCACGGACAGATAATGTACGACGGATCGCTCTCGGGCATCGTCGATCGGTTCAGCGGGCACAAGATCATCACGTTGGTCTTCCCAGGCGACGAAGTGCCGCAGGGGCTGTCGCGCTTCGGGGAAGTGCTCGAGCAGCAGGCCCCCAAAGTCAAGCTGCGCGTTGATCGCACCGGCATTGCCGAGGCCCTGGCCAACATTTTGGCGCAGCACACGGTTGAGGACGTCAGCGTCGAAGACCCGCCGCTCGAGGAAGTGATCGCCGAAGTGTTCTCACAGGTCAGCGAGCAGGCCGAGAGCGAAGTCGCCAGGTCGCAGGCGTAGAGGTCGAGCGATGAAGAGTGAACCCCTCGAAATGTCCGGTGGGCATGCGGCTTTGGTCCGTCCGTCGGCACTGTCGACCTGGGGAACGATTCTGCGGATCTCGATCGAGGAGCGGCTTGTCTATCGCGGCGACTTCGCGCTGGGCACGCTCATGCGGTTCCTGCCGCTGGTGACCCAGGTGTTCTTGTGGGGCGCGATCTTTCAGACCGTCGGCGACGATACCGGCCGCGGTACGATCGCCGGGTATAGCTACAACGAGATGATCGCTTACTACCTGTTGACGCAGATCAGCCGCGCCTTTTCCAGCATGCCAGGACTGGCGTCGGGCATCGCCCTGCAAATTCGCAATGGTGAGATCAAGAAGTTCCTGGTCCAGCCTGTCGACCTGATTGGGTTTCTACTTCTGGGACGCGTGGCCCACAAGCTGGTGTACTACGTTGTGGCGGCGGGCCCGTATGCACTGGTGTTCTTTTTGTGCCGCGGTTTTTTCTCCGGCTGGCCAGAGCCGTCAATTGTGGTGGCCTTCATCGCGTCTTGCATGATGTCATTCTTGATCGGATACTTTTTGGAAGCCACGATCGGCATGGTGGGCTTCTGGTTTCTCGAGGTCAACTCGCTGTTGTTCGTGTACATGCTGCTGTCGTTCTTTCTGTCCGGTCACATGTTTCCCATCGACATGCTCGACCAGTTACCGGGTTATTGGGGCACCGTGGTGAGGGCAATCCCATTGCAGTACCTGGCTTATTTTCCAGCGGCGGTATTCCTTGGGAAGATTCAGGGGGCCGCGCTCGTTTGGGGACTACTTATGCAGGCGGCCTGGGTGGTGTTCTTCATCGTGTTGTGCCGAGTCACGTTTCACCTGGGCGTGCGACGCTATAGTGGCTACGGAGGGTAAGGGAATCCGCGATGCACGACAAACAACCGCCCTCGATCGTCGATGACGCATCTGCGTTCGGCCGCGAGACTTCGCCGTCCGCGTCGGCGCGCGTCCACCCGTCTTATCTTCGTGTGTTTCTCACGTTTGCCCGCAACAGTCTGGTGCGCGACATGACGTTTCGCATGAACTTCATCATCGAATGCGTCACGTCGCTGTCGTGGATGGCCATGAACCTGGGCTACTACCTGCTGATCTTCCAGTTCACCACCTCGATCGGCGCCAATAGCGGGTGGGGGAAGTACGAGTTTCTCGTGTTTCTCTGCACCACTTTGTTCATCAACAGCATCGTGCAGGCCCTGTTCATGCCCAACTGCGAGGAATTCAGCGAGTTGATTCGCACTGGCGGGCTGGATTTCGCGCTGCTCAAGCCGATCGACACCCAGTTTCTGATCTCGCTGGCAAAGATCGACTGGTCGAGCTTTTCGAACTTCCTGTTCGCCGCCGGGCTTTTGGCCTTTTCGCTGTCGCGCATGGACCACGGGCCGACCGCGGCGCAGGTCGCGCTCTATCCGCTCTATGTGGCTTGCGGCGTGGCGATCATGTACAGCCTGATGATCACGCTGTCGGCGACCAGCGTGTGGCTCGGCCGCAACCAGACGTTGTATGAGTTCTGGTTTTACATTACCAACTTTTCACGCTACCCGATGGAAATCTATGAGGGCAGAATCGGGTTTCCGCTGCGGTGGATCTTCACGTTCATCATACCGCTGATGGTCGTGGTCAACGTGCCGGCCAGATTGATGGCAAAGCCGCTACAAGCCCAATCGTGGCCGCTGGCACTCTTTGCGCTCGTGGCAACCGCCGCCTCACTAGCAGCATCACGGTATATCTTCCGCCGCGCCATGCTTAGTTATCGCAGTGCGAGCAGTTAGGGCCTGCTTAATGAGGCCGGAATATCTGGTCGTGCAGCGTTGCCGGCGCGGCTACAATGAGTCGGGCTATTCAAACCGCGAGTGGGCGAGACCGGCACTACTAGCGACCGCACTTCAATGACTGTGAATTGTCCACAATGCCACGAAGCCGTCGATGTTGCGGACATTGGCAGTGAGGGCGAGGACAAGGCACTTTGCCCTTCATGTAGCAGCATTCTTGCCACTAAGGTGAATCCGACTGCATCGCCCCCTCATTCACCGACAGGCCATCCGCAATCCGCAGGCCGCTACCGAATCATCCGACGATTAGGCGGCGGCAGCTTCGGTGATGTGTATCTGGCCGAAGATCCCGATTTGAAACGCACCGTGGCCGTCAAGATCCCGCGTGCTGATTTATTCGATTCCACGCGCACAGCAGAAATGTTTTTGGTCGAAGCCCAGAGAACAGCCAAGCTGAAGCATCGAAATCTTGTCACGACCTACGATGTCGGGCGCTTATCCGACGGCGGCGTTTTTGTTGTTATGGAATACATTGGCGGTGCGACATTAATGGATACCGGTGGTGGCCCCCTAATTGACTATCAACGCCTAGCCGTGTTGATGGCAAGCGTAGCGGAGGCCGTCCACTACGCGCATCGGCACGGCCTCGTCCACCGAGATTTGAAGCCCGCGAACATCCTACTCGACACGCAAGGCCAGCCGCATGTGACAGATTTTGGGCTTGCGGTACACGAGAGCGAGCAACTTTTACTGCGGGGTCAGCGAGCGGGCACGTTGGCATACATGTCGCCCGAACAATTTCGCGGCCAAGCGGATTACCTGGACGGTCGTTCCGATATTTGGGCTCTCGGTGTGATCCTGTATGAATTGCTGGCGGGCCGCCGGCCATTCCAATCCACGACGTTGAAACAACTCGAGGACCAGGTACTGCACCGAGATGCCAAGCCCTTGCGTCAAATTGATGACCGTATCCCCGCGGCGCTCGAGCGGATTTGTTTGAGGTGCCTTGCGAAACCAGTGGCCGAACGCTATCCCACGGCATCAGATCTAGCAGCCGACTTGCGCCGCACGACGGATTACCCTAATCGGAGCCAGATTAATGTGCGGATTGGCAGATTGGGAATGCTTTGCGCCGCACTGCTTGCTATCAGCGCTGGCGTGGCGTGGTGGTATTGGAAGATGATGGCCGATCCGCCGCTCCATTCTTTCGACGCAAAGAGCGAGCGGCCCGCAATCCAAATGGCCGGTCAGCTCGAGTTAATGACGACGAAGGAGCCCGACATCCATGCGGCACTTGAAGAAATCGCAAAAACAGGCTGGGGCATGGTAGATAGAGTTGCTGAAGCGATAACGGCGGCACTTGAAGATGTGAGGGAACCAGTGCGCTTTACTGCCGTTATGCAAATCGGCCAGTGGTTCGACATCGACGCCGCACACCCGCACAATGACGGCATGCTGAGAGGCCTAAACCAGATCGTAACTCGCACAGACGCCCGAGGCCGGCCGCAGGAAACGTCAGAGAGAATTCGTACTGCTGCAAAAGAGATTCTGAAACGATTTCCGCGGCACCCGACAGAGGTCTTTTCGCCGCCAGAGGGCGATCCAACGCCTCTACCTCCTGAAGAGCCGGTGCCATCGGAGCAGCCGGAAGCCGCTCGAGGTCGAGGGTTTGCTCCTATATCTCCTGCAGGACGTGCTTTGCCTCCCATCACATGGAGCGTCAAAGGGACCGTAAGCTATGCGGGGCCGGCTGCTAACATTAGGGTGACGCTCACGGGGGGGCAAATCAAATCTGCGGTGACGACCGACGCCGATGGTCAGTTTTACTTTTCAATCCTCTCGCCCGGCGAGTACAAACTAGACGCCGAAGGAATCGTACGAAATGCAAATCGGACAGGTACAGCTATGGTCACTGTGCCGGCGTCGCCGCCGAAAGGGCCGATTCATGTCACCATCAAACTCAGCGAAGTCGTCCAAGACGTTTTCAAGGGCGATGATGTCCAAGACTTGTTCAAGGACGACTCATCTGACAAGAAATGATTGGCGGAATACGCTGGATGGTCGCCGCGCGCACGGCGGTTATACAGGCCGCCAATTGTCGTCTGAGAAATCACGCCGCATTGCCTGGGAGAATGACCATGACCGCCGTTCGCCCGGTTGTCCGGATCGCGCTAGCAACCTTCCTCGTCGCCGCGGTTCAGGCCGCAGCGTCCGGCGATGACACCGTGCTTGTGCCATCCGAGCCCCTGATCCGCTGGAACGCCGAAGCCGCGGCCGGGTATCTCGATAGCCGCGCGGACGCCTGGATCGCCTGGCCCAAGAGCCACCAAGCCGATCAGACGAGTTGCATCTCCTGCCACACCGTGTTTCCGTACGTCACTGCCCGGCCAGCCCTCCAACGAAAGCTCCGTGAGACTGGCGCCGCCGAGCCGCTTGAAAAGCACGTCGCCCACATCACAAAACGGGTGAACAACTGGCAGGACACGAAGCCGTGGTACTCTTTCTCGGACGAGAAAACCGAGCAGTCGCGCAGCGCCGAATCGGTGTTCAACGCGATGCTGCTGGCCGTGCAGGACACCGAGTCGGGCACGCGACGACTGAGCGACCCAACCAAGACGGCGCTGGCGAACATGTGGGCCGCGCAGCGCACCGACGGACCCGCCAAGGGAAGCTGGGTCTGGCTCGATTTCAAGCTCGAGCCCTGGGAGTCTGCCGGCGCCGAGTACTGGGGCGCCACGCTGGCCGCCATCGCCACCGGCATCGCTCCGGCCAACTACGCCAAACAGCCCGACATTGCCGCAAACGTCGCGCTGTTGCGCAGCTACCTCGTCGAGCATCTTCGCTCCGACTCGCCAAATCTGCACAACCGCGCGATGCTGCTGTGGGCCTCCTGCCGACTGGAGGGACTTTTGGATTCGGCCGGACAACAGGCAATCGCCAACGAGCTGGTGTCGCTGCAAAAGTCCGACGGCGGCTGGAGCATGGACGTATTGGGCGATTGGAAGGTGAAGAATTCCAATAGTGATGCATACGCGACGGGCCTGTGTGCATACGTCCTGGGCCAGCTCGACGGCGAGCAATATCGTTCCGCGGCCAAGGCAGGCTGCCGCTGGCTCGCGGCCAACCAGCAGCCCGACGGCGCGTGGGCCTCGCAGTCGCTCAACAAGGCCCGCGACCCCGAAAGTTTCCCCGGTCAATTCATGCAAAACGCGGCCACGGCCTTCGCGGTCATGGCGCTAGTGGACAACGAGTGATGCCAAACTTTCAGGCCGTACCGCTGACCGATTTCGCGACTCGTCTCCTCACGGCCGGTGGCATCGGAGCCGACGAGGCGGCACTCATCGGCCACAGCCTGGTCCAAGCCAATCTGCGCGGCCACGACTCGCACGGCGTGATGCGGATTCCCTACTATCTCGATTCTTGCCGCAAAGGCGAGGTGGTGCCCGGCGCCGAGTTGACGGCGATTCGCAGCTCGCCGGGCATCTTCATTGGTGACGGCCATTGGGGCTTTGGCCAGACCCAGGCCCAGCGGCTGACTCGCATCTTGATCGAAGCAGCCAAGCACCTGGGCACCGCCACTGGCACGATTATCAACTGCTTTCACGTCGGGCGACTTGGCGAGTATTGCGAGATGGCGGCCGACGCGGGTCTGGTCTCGATGATGATGGTCAACACTCACGGGCACGCCCGCCGAGTCGCACCGCCTGGAGGGAAAGCTCCACGGCTGGGCACCAATCCGGTGGCCATCGGTTCTCCGGCGCCCGGCGGGCCCCTGATTCTGGACTTCGGCACCAGCGCCACGGCCGAAGGAAAGGTGCGCGTCAAGCGTATCGCCGGCCAGATGTGCCCCGATGGCTGGCTGTTGGATAGCGAGGGCCGGCCCACCAACGACCCGCATGCGATCTACGCCGATCCGCCCGGTACGATTCGCCCCATGGGTGGCGACCAGGCGTACAAAGGCTTTGGCCTGGGGCTGATGGTAGAGATTCTCACGGGGGCGCTGTCGGGCGGCGTGTGCATCCGCGAGGTGCCGATCAACCAGCTCGGCAACTGCGTGTTCATGCTGGTGCTCGACCCGGATTACATGGGCGGCGCCGACCATTTTGCCCGCGAGGTGGCGGGCCTCGTGGAATTCGTGCGAAGTTGTCCGCGCATCGACCCGGCCGGCGAAATCCTGTTGCCTGGTGACCCCGAGCGCCGCACGCTGGCCGAGCGATCGGCAGGCGGCATTCCGATCGACGACGGCAATTGGGCCGAGCTGGTCAAGTTGGCCGAGCGGCTATTGGTCGCCGTCCCTGATTAGGCTACGCCGGTTTGCATGTCGCCCTCGGCGCGGCGTATCATACATCCCACGCCATCTGTCCCTTCAGTCTTCAGGGAGACTGTTGCCATGCGTCGCTGCATATGTCTTTTCGTCGGGATTGCCTCGATCGTTTGCGCCGCGCCGCTTCGCTCGGCCGAACCCTTGCCTGTTGTCACCGGTGTCGAGTTGCAGCCGCTGGCCGCGCAGGTCAAACGAGTGGCGCAGGCGCTAGAGATGGTCGGGGCGCCGCTGTCGAAGGAGCAGCAGACCGCGATCGACAAGGCCCTCGAAGGCAACGACGCGGCGACGGTTGCGAAACAAGTTCAGGCGGTGCTCGATCCGTTGTGCCTGGTCGGTGTGAACATCAATCCCGAGAGCCGCGTGAAAGTCGTGGCCGGGCAGGCACCGCCAAAGCTGTTGCAGCAGGGTCATCGAGTTTTTCTGGTCAAGGTGCACAACGAAGGGGGCGTGACGGCGCAAA
>CAZUPX010000587.1:0-3145 GCA_964622155.1 uncultured Planctomycetaceae bacterium
CCAAGCGGATGCACTTCATGCACTTCATGACGGTCGATGAGACGGGCGCGCTGGCCGCGACTCAAGAGAATGTCAGCGCTCATATCGACATGCGCATCCGCCGCTCGTCGCCTTTCCCCGAGAGTATCACCGAGCGCTTCGATAAGCTCCTTGCCGAGCACGACAGCTTCGGCTGGGCCGCGCCGATTTGCGGAGCGATGAAACCGTAGGAGAATCTCGTTGGACAACGGGAAATGTTAACCACAAAGGCACAAAGGTCACAAAGAAGGCAAGTACGAAGAAAGCTGGCGAGCTTCAGATCATTCAGATCAAACGTTTCTTCGTCTTCGTGTCCTTCGTGCCTTTGTGGTAACAATTTCTTCGTCGGACGAAACGAAAATCAAGCACGGACCCCCACAGTGGCCCAACCCATCGAATTTGGCGGCGAGGAACTGTTTCGCGCGTCGCCCGAGCAGCTCTACGGCCTGTTAACCGATTTGGACGCGATGGCCGCGACGATCCCGGACCTGGTTAGCGCGGAAAAGGTCGACGGGCGGACGATGAAGTGCGTCGTGCGGCCGGGTTTTTCTTTCTTGCGCGGCACGATGCGCCTGACGATTATGTTGGGCGAGACCGAACCGCCGAGCGCGGCCGTGATGACCGTCGCCGCACAGGGCATCGGCGTCTCCATGAGCGTGCTGTCGCGGTTGGTAATCGCGCCCGAGGGAGATGGCTCGCGCTTGACATGGACCGCCAAGGTCGAAGAGCTCAAAGGATTGATCGCCGCGGTGAGTCCCGGCTTGATCACCGCCGCGGCGGACCAGGTCATTCGACACGCGTGGGTTAAGGTTCGCGCGCAGTTGGGAGAGTGAGGGCCTGCGACTGGTCGGTGCTCTGAGCATGCCCGCGTTTGCGCTGGCATGCCAGCCGCATTACGAAAACGCAGAAAATTCTTTGCCCAATAGGGCTGAGGCGATCTTGAGCTTCATGATCTCGTCGGTGCCTTCGTAGATGCGGCACACGCGGACGTCTTGCAGGTGGCGGCCGACTCGATACAGCTCGCTCCAACCGCGACCGCCGTAGACCTGCACGGCCCGATCGGCGGCGTCCCAGGCGGCGTTGGAGGCGAAAAACTTCGCTTGCGCAACTTGATAGTCGGCCGCCGTGGCCAGGGCCTGATCACCCAGGTTGTCATCACTCAGGGCTTTGGCGGCGGCCGCTCGCTCAACCAGCGCGTCGCTGGCCGCGCGGTCCATTTCGATCTCGGCAATGTGCGCCTGGACAAGCTGATGCTTGCCGATCAACTTGCCGTGTTGAAAGCGCGACTTGGCGTAGGTCAGAACCTCGTCCAGACAGTCCTCGATCACGCCCAGGCAGCCCGAGGCCACACTGAGCCGGCCGGACACCAGCGACCCCATCGCCACGCGAAAGCCCTCACCCTCCTTGCCCAGCAGGTTTTCCACCGGCACCGGATGGTCAGTCATCTGGAACATGCCGGTGTTGGCGGTGAACATGCCGGGCTTGGCATGCAAGTCCTCGGCCTCGAACGTCGCCCCATCGGTGTCGACGATAAACGCGCTCATCCGCCGCTCGGCGCCCGAGCGGTCGGCAGGGTAAGCGAAGCACACTACGGCGTCGGCGATTCCGCCGTTGCTGATCAAGTACTTAACGCCATTGAGCAGAAACCGCTCGCCGCTGCGGCGGTATGTGCTGGTCATTTCCAGGGGGTTCGACCCGGCCTCGGGCTCGGTCAGTCCAAAGGCGAGGATCTTCTCCCCGCGGCAAGAAGCGGGCAGATATCGCTCGTGCTGGTCAGAGTTGCCGTAGCGGAGGATCGGATACTGGCCGATCGATGTCTGGCCCGAGAAAAAGGTCCGCACTCCGGTCCCCTCGCGGCCGATGCGCGCCAGGGCCCTGGCGTAGGTCGGAGCATCGGCCCCGCGACCGCCGTACTTTTCCGGCACCGGCATGCCCAGGATGTTGTACTTCCTGGCCAGGGCGACCGTCTGCTCGTTGTAACGGTGCTCGACGTAGCACAGCTCCTCGATCGGACGCAGCTCACGGCAATAGGCGTCGACGTCGGCCAGCAACTTCTCGCGCAAATCGGTCTTCATAACCGGTAGATCCTGGATCGATGTGAATTTCCCGGCGACCTCGTTGGCGGGCCTACCGTCCGTTCGGTAGACTGTACTCCTCTGATTGCTGTATTGCAAGTTTGCACAGGCACCATCGAACTCCACTCACACTTTCCACGAAAGGAAAGGCAGGTATGCACTTCGAGCATTCCGCCAAAGTCAAAGACCTGCAGGCAAAGGTCTCGGCATTCATGGACGAACACATTTATCCCAACGAGAAGCGGTGGCACGACGAGATCAATACCGGCGACCGTTGGCAGCCGAACAAGATCGTCGAGCAACTCAAGCCCAAGGCCCGTGCGGCCGGCTTGTGGAACCTGTTTCTGCCCGAGAGCGAGCACGGCGCCGGCCTCACCAATCTCGAGTACGCGCCGCTCTGCGAGGTGATGGGCCGCGTGCCTCACTTCGGGCCGGAGGTCTTCAACTGTTCGGCCCCCGACACCGGCAACATGGAAGTGCTCGCGCGGTACGGCACGCGCGAGCAACAGCAGCAATGGCTCTCGCCGCTCCTCGAAGGCCGCATCCGATCGTGCTTTGCGATGACCGAGCCCGACGTCGCCTCGTCGGATGCGACCAACATCCACTCGACAATCGTCCGCGACGGCGACGAGTATGTGTTGAACGGCCACAAGTGGTGGATCTCGGGCGCCGGCGACCCGCGCTGCCGGATCGCCATCTTCATGGGCCTCAGCAACCCGGCCGCACCATCACATCAGCGGCAGTCGATGATCCTCGTCCCGATGGATGCGAAGGGCGTGACCATCAAACGAATGCTGACCGTGTACGGGTACGACGATGCGCCGCATGGGCATGCGGAGATCACGTTCGAGGATGTGCGCGTGCCGGCGTCGAACATGCTGCTTGGCGAAGGCCGCGGCTTCGAGATCGCCCAAGGCCGCCTGGGGCCCGGACGGATTCACCACTGCATGCGCCTGATCGGCGTCGCCGAGCGCGCGCTGGAAACAATGTGCCGGCGTGTGGCTGCGCGCGTCGCGTTCGGCAAGACGCTGGCGGAGCAGGGCACCATCCGC
>CAZUPX010000588.1:0-4806 GCA_964622155.1 uncultured Planctomycetaceae bacterium
CGTTCCGCCGACGATCGAGTCGACCCACAAAAAGTTGTGTACCGCATCGTAGTGGAATTCGCGCATGCTGGCGAAGCGAGCCTTCGTGCAGAATTCCTCGGGCTTAATGCCCGAGGGAACCGGGAAGACACGGATGTGAACTTCGCCGAACTGTCCGCGACCGCCGGTCTGCTTCTTGTGGCGATAGCTGCCTTCGGCGGTGGCCTGCACGGTCTCGCGATAGGGGATCTTGGGCACCCTGGTGTCGACCTCCACCTTGTCGCGGCGCTTCAGCCGCTCGCGGACGATCAGCAAGTGCAGCTCGCTCATGCCGTTCATCACCAGCTCGTGCGTCTGCGCATCGCGATGGAGCTGCACCGTGCCATCTTCCTCGACGATCTTGTGCAGCGCACCAGAAAGCTTGCCTTCGTCGCCGCGGCTTTTGGGCGTGACGGCCAGGCCCACCATGGGCGTCGGGAGCTTGATCGGCGGCATGACGACGTTGCCCAGCGACATGCCGGTGTGCAGTTCCTCGACCTTGGCCACGGCCACGATGTCGCCCGCGGTGGCCATGTCGATCGGCTTGGTCTCGCTGGCCTGCATCTCGAGCAGTTGCTGCAGCTTGATCGACTTGCGCACTCCGGAGACGTGCACCGTCTCGTCTTTTTTCATCGTGCCGGAATACACACGAATGAAACTCAGCTTGTGCACGAACGGGTCGATGCGCGTTTTGAAAATCTGGGCCACCAGCGGACCGGCCGCGTCGGCCTTGATCGTCACCTCCTGTCCCGCTTCGTCCGTGCCTGTGCGCACGATCTTGTCGGGCGGCAGCGAGCATTGGGCCAAGGCGTCCAGAAATTCGGTCAGGCCTTTGCCGTTCTTGCCGGAGCAGCACACCACCGGTATCAGGCTGCCGGCGGCAACCGCCTCGACGATCAGCCGCGCGATCTCGTCGCTGGTCGGCAGGGTGCCTTCGAAATACCGCTCGGTCACCGCGTCATCGACTTCGATGATCGCCTCGATCAGCGTTTCGTTGATCGATGCCGGGTCGACGAGCGCTCCGTCGGCATTGCCGGGATTGAGCACGCTGGCCACGCCCTTGAAGTCGGTCCCGTGTCCGAGGGGCACGTTCAGCGGAATGCAGGCCTTGCCAAACAGCTCCTGCACCGTTGCCAGAAGCGCCGGGTAGTCGACGTTCTCGGCGTCCATCTTGTTGATCAGAATCATCCGGCCCAGCCCGCGTGCTCCTGCCTCGTTAAACACGCGCCGCGTGTTGACTCCCAGCCCCGAGTGCGCATCGATGACGATCACGGCCGTGTCGACCGCCTGCATGGCCCCCAGCGCCTGGCCGATGAAATCGGGATAGCCCGGCGTGTCGATCAGGTTGAAGTGCTTGCCGGCGTGGTCGAAGTGAATGAGCTTGGATTCGATCGAATTGTGGTGGTGCTTCTCCTCGTCGTCGAAATCGCAAATGCTGGTGCCGTCGGCGACGCTGCCCTGGCGCTTGACGGCGCCGGTGGCGGTCAAAATGGCGTCGGCCAACGTGGTCTTTCCGGCCGATCCATGGCCGCAGAACACAATGTTGCGGATGTCTTCCACCTTGTTGTGCGACATGCTCGTGAGGTTCCTTCGCTAGAAGTTTGTTTGTGTGGGACAGGCGCGCACTAGCGCGTCGGCCAGGCTCAATGTTCCCTCGTACAATGCTCGCCCGATGATGCAGCCGTCGACGCCCAGCTCGGCCAGCCGGCCAACGTCGTCGCAGGTGGTGATCCCGCCCGAGGCGACCAGCGGCAGGTCGATGGCGTCTTTGAGCTGGGCAATCGTTTTCAAATTCGGGCCGCCCAGCATGCCGTCGGTCTCGATGTCGGTGTAGATCACCGCGGCCAGCGGCTCACCGGCGAATTGTTGAACCAGATCCACCGCCGGAGTGTGGCTGGTCTGCCGCCAGCCTTCGGTGGCCACCATCCCGCCCCGCGCGTCGAGACCCAGCACCAGCCGGCCGGGGAACTTGCCGCACATCTGGCGAAACCATTCGGCCTCTTTGAGCGCCGAAGTGCCGACCACCAGTCGCTGCAAACCGATCTCCAACAGCCGCCGAATCGTCTGCTCGTCGCGAATGCCGCCCCCCAGCTCGCAGGGCACGCTCACGGCCTTGAGGATGCCGCGAATCGAGTCCCAGTTCTCGACCACTCCGCTGCGGGCGCCGTCGAGATCGACCAGGTGCAGGCAGGCCGCCCCCTCGTCGACCCAGTGACGGGCCATGGCCGGCGGATCATCGCCAAAGACCGTCTCGCGGTCATAATCGCCCTGCCGCAAGCGGACGCACTTGCCGCCCCGCAGGTCGATGGCTGGCCAGATTTGCATGCCCGGGCATCCTTCGCCAACAGACGAGGGTAAACGCGAAATATCCCACAGATATTTTGGCGTTGCAAGTGGCGGGCGTGCCGCGTGTCGGGCGTGCCGCGGTGTGCCGATCCCGCACGGGCACCCCATGATCAAGAAATCGCCGGCAGCGGAAGGCTCGCCACAATGGCAAGCACCGCGACACAAAAGACGTGCGCTGCTTCGATGGTGAGCCGCCGACGCGGTGTCGATTCCGTACTAATTCGCCATAAGCTGTTGGTTGCGGAGATCTGATATAATCTCTCCCATTGCCTCATCGCTCATTCGGAGGTTTTCAATGTGAAATGCGCGACAGGGATTGTGGCTCTTTTGATGCTATTCGCGGTTGCCCGCGGAGAGGACTCCCATGGAACCTGGGAGATCCGCGGACGTGTTGTCGATGAACAGGGAAATCCCGTGGAGGAGTTTGTTGCCGCGACTTTCTGGTCATCCAATGGCAATTTGTGGGACGAGAACGGAGACTCAATCCAAACTGGCGGCGATGGTGAACGAAAGACATGGTGGGAAGAAGAAGGCGCGATTGTTCCGTGCCCGAGGTATTTGGCAACGCGCCTGGCGGGCGGGGCATTCACTGTAAAGATTGAAGAGAATTCTCAAGCCTCTGTGTTTGCAACCGATGCTACACGGCGTCGTGGTGGGTTGGTGTCGGTCCAGAAGATTGCTGCCGACAAGCCCGTAACGATTGCTCTCCATCCGCTGACTCGGGTCACCGGCAAGGTTTTTTGTCCCGAAGCGAACCGGACGCCCGGCGAGACGATGGCTGTCGTCCACCCTCCGCGTGATGTCAAAGGCTCGTTGCAGTTTACGCAATGCGGTTCACTCAAGGGAGAATTTTCATTTCTGCTCCCGCCAGGATGCTACGACCTCGACATCTCTAGTTCGAAACCGAATGCGCGAATGCCAAAGCCGCGCGAGCGCCAGACAATAGACGCCCCCGTCGACATGCCCAAGAATCGTAGCGGCATCCGCGTTGAAGTTCCCGTTGGCCACGGTCATCTCGACGTAGGTACCCTGAACGTCGTGCTTGAAGAGTCCCTGGAACGGCACGCCTATCCTCGGTTGTACGGAAAGCGCGCGCCGGAGCTATCGATCACCGACGCACGCGGCGCGCCGAAATCGGTGAAGCTAGCCGACTATCGCGGCAAGTGGGTGCTGCTCGACTTTTGGGGGCTGACTTGTGTGCCGTGCATAGAAGAGGGTCTGCCTAAACTTGCGAGGTTTTACGAGGAGCATGCAGCGGACCGCGATCGGTTTGAGATCCTTGCCATCTGCGGCAACTGGAATCAGGAAGCCAAGACAATTCAGGAGTTCGAGCGCTTAGTTGCGCCGATCGTCGAGAAAGTATGGGGCGGCAAACAACTGCCGTTTCCCGTGTTAATCGACGGGGACGAACAAACATTCGAGAGCTACGGTGTGGAGGGTGTCCCGGTCGTACTTTTGATTGACCCCGAGGGCAACGTCGTCAAAGACGGCGACGAAACGATGCTGGCCAAGAAGCTCAAAGAGAAGGCGTCCTAAACAGAGATAGAATGCCGACAAACCTGAGCATGGCCCAACCACATCCGCCCGACCGTTCTTGTCGCTCGTTGGCCAGCGTGCTACGATTGGGCGTGGTGAGTATCTCTGCCATGCTCGTGCTGAGATGCTGATTTTCGCTGAGCCTTTAAGAAAGTCCGCAGGGAGTCTACTAACAGGTCCCGGCCGCGTGTACAGCCACTCCGGTGGATCACACAACCCGGTACCAAGACTCCCGCCTTTTTAGATGCGGGCTCTCGTAAAACCCATCGCCACGGCATTGCGGTGGAGTGCTTGCCACTTAGGTGCGAAGAGTTAGCCACAGAGACCACGGAGGACAGCGAGAACACAGGTGATGGCCACGGGTTTTACTAACCCGACGCGCAAGCGAGGGATTCTTCTTCCTTCTTTCGTGCGGCCGGCCAGTGGAATCCCTCGCTTGCGCTTCGGGTTAGTGTGGTACGATGGCGCGCCAGCGCGCATGTGATGTGACCGCACTGTTATGTTACGGCGCGGTCGTCAGACCGTACCACAACTTGGGATTTACTCGCTGATCTCGGTGCCCTCGGTGGCAAAAAAACGAACGACCATGAACAGCCCATCAACCAACGCTCTCGCCGCTAAAACCGAACAGCTCGTCGAGCTGATCC
The DNA here is from genome assembly GCA_964622155.1 of uncultured Planctomycetaceae bacterium. Classification (GTDB taxonomy): domain Bacteria; phylum Planctomycetota; class Planctomycetia; order Pirellulales; family PALSA-1355; genus CAZUPX01. The sequence continues at coordinate 4,548 of CAZUPX010000588.1, forward strand.
GCGGCTATGAGAGCTGCGCGGTGGCATTCTCGGGCGGCATCGACAGCACGGTCGTGGCCAAGGCGGCTCAACTGGCTCTGGGCGAGCGAACCGTCGCGGTGACGGGCACCAGTGCCAGCCTGGCAGCCGGCGAACTGGACGAGGCGCGTGACCTGGCGCGGTTGATTGGCATTCGCCACGAGGTGATCGCCACCGACGAATTCGCCGACCCCGACTACGTGCGCAACGCTCCCGACCGCTGCTACCACTGCAAGACCGA
>CAZUPX010000589.1:0-4321 GCA_964622155.1 uncultured Planctomycetaceae bacterium
GGGTGCGGCGGACGAATATCTCGGCATTGACGCCGCTCTCATCGACGGCCGCTTGTGCCAGGTGGGCGTGCTGCGGTTTGAAGCTGGCGATCGCAAAGCGGACCTCGGGCACGCGCGCACGTATGAGGCGCGCGGCCTTGAGAAAGTACATTAGGTTGTGAGTCACCTCTTGCGTCCGCGAACCTGGCAAGATCGTGACCAGCGGTCGATGCTCGTCGCGGTGTGCCGCCAAAAAGGCCGCGTCCAGCCGCTGCCTGCGCACCTCGTCAAAGTACGGATGGCCCACGAAATGCGCGTTGCAACCCCGCTCGGCAAACCAGGTGGCCTCAAACGGCAAGCTGCACAGCACATGGTCGACAAAGCGACGCATCTTTTTGATCCGCCAGGGCGCCCAGGCCCAAAGCTGCGGTGGGGCGTAATAAAAGACCGGGATGCCGTGCGCCTTGGCGCGCCGAGCAATCCACCAGTTGAATCCCGGATAGTCGATCAACACGACCGCATCGGGACGATGATGGCGAAAGTACCGATCGGCGCGCCCGGCCAGTGCCAGGAACTTGTGGAGGTTTGCGATTGCCCGTGCGATCCACATGACGGCCAGCGCCGTCAAGTCAGCGTGCAACTGGCAGCCGGCCTTGGCCATCTCGGGCCCGCCATAGCCCACGGCCTCCAGCCCGCTCACCTGTCGCCGCAGCTCGCGAATCAAGTTCGCGCCATGCAGGTCGCCGCTCGGTTCGCCGGCCGAAAAGAAAATCTTCATGTTGCGCACTGCGTCCGAGAAAACCCAGCCAGGTGCTAGCGGCGAATTCCTATGGCTCGTGGTCCACCGGCGTTAGGCTGGGCTGGGGCGTGATTCGACCGCGAGCCAGCATTCCAAGCGCCGGCCGCAGCGGGGCTCGCGAGCAGTCGTCAGCCGCCAGCTCGCTGGCCCGGTGTGGCTCGAAATGCCGGTCGAGCCATGCCGCGGCCAATCGGCTCGCCAAGCTTGAGCGAAGAGGCGTGCTTCGTACCGGAAAACCATCGGATATCGAGAGCCCCCGGACGCGAAAACCGCGCCTGGCGACCACAGGCCCGATCATGCGGAACGCGCCCCGTCCTAATGCCAATCCGCTGACGGCTTCGCGTCGCGCCGCCCAAAACAGCTCTTCAGTCTCGTGCAATTGTGTCGCGGCGGAGAGCAGCCTGGGCAGTCGTCTCAGTCGTTGGCGAATCTCGGCGCCCAACGTCGGCTGGTGCCGGGCAATGACAAGGTCCGCTCGTGAAAGATCGGCAATCAAATGAGGTAAGTATTGCAGGCATGTGTCTGGATTGGGGGCCACTGCGATCACCAGGTCGCCGCGGGCTGCAGCCACTCCTGCCGTCAACGCGGCACTTGTGCCACGTCGGCTGTCGAAGCATAGCAGGCGCAAGTGCGGGTGCTGGCCGGGCAGCTCTTCCAAGGCACGGCGCGCCGCGGGCGCTGAGCCGTCGTCGACGCAAATGATTTCGTAGGGACAGATCAGGGGCTCGAGCGTTTCCTCGAGCCGCGGTAGCAGCGTGCCGACCGCTTCAGCCCGATCCCGCTGGGGAATCACCACGGTGTAGTGGATCATGTCGCAGCCCTGCCACACCCGACGCACCGATCCTTCGGCAACTTGCGGCGCGCAAAGTATCCATAAACACGCATGCTGCGTAAAGGGCAATTCCGCGATCTGGCAAACGCTGAAAGCGGCTGAAAGTGAAGGAAAAACGTCCGCGAAAGCAAATGTTCCTTCCACCGCCCGGCGGCTCGCGTTCCCGACGGTTCGCCGGTAAAGCCGCGACGAGTGCAAAAAGCAAGGGCGTTGCTCCTTTTAAGGAGCAACGCCCGCGGTGAGATTCAAACGCTTTTGCGAGCAATTACTTGCTGGCAGGCTCGAAGGCACCCGCCTTGGGATTGCCAAACAGCAGGGTGATCAATGCGTCACCCGAGGCGCCTTGGGCTTTTTTCAGGCAGTTTCCGCAGCACAAACCGACCTTTACACCTTCAACGTCGACCGACTTGTCGGCGGCCACGTCCCTGGCGGTCAACGGGCACTTGGCTTGCTTCAACTGCTTGCTTTGCACCAATTGCAGGTTCGCCTTGGCCGTGAATTTGGCGGGGGCGGCGGTGAACGCCTTGGGGCAATTCTCGCAACAGAACGCTACCTTGCCGCCGTTGAAATCAACGGTCTTGGTGGCGTCGACGGCCTTGCCGGACACCGGGCACTTCAATGCCGGAGAGTCGGCGGCGCGCAACGCCGAAGCAGCCACGAGAGCAACAACCGCAAGCGCTGTAAGGCACAGACGAAACTTCATGGCAGTGGTCCTTTCAATTAGATGTCCAAAACCTGTGGTCCACAGTCTACCGTGTAATTGCCCGCAATGCGAGCACTTTGATGGTAGCGTGGCCGAATATGTTTCCCTGTAAAACAGTGAAATTCACGCCCCAACAGGCTGCCACCGGCAAGCAAACGGATTTGTTGCCGGCCAGCGACCCCCGAGGTCGTTTCGAGTCAGGTCCACGAAACGGACGTAATTGTCGGCCTGTCAGCGGCCTGAAGTCAAGTTGCACCCGTGGAATTCTCGAATTTTGTCGGATCAACGATCTGCCTCCCTGACAGGCCCCAGCACTAGCGCTGCTGTAGGAGCAGCTCCAAGTAGCTGCGCCGCTCGACTTTGGCGAGTCCCAGCCGTTGGGCCAGCGACGCCAGGCAGTTGCGGGCTTGCGCCACCTGTGCTTCCGTGGCGATCAACTCCAACTCCACGAAACTGCCCAAGGTGTCGACCTCGTCCAGTGCCACGTTAACCTCGTGCCCTTCCCAGCGTACGGGCATGTGTGTTCGGAATTTGCACACTTGAGCGACCGGCGAAAAGCCAATCGCTTCCAACAGCGCGGTGGCGTCCGCGGCAGATGTTTCGCCAGGTAACAGCTCGACCTCAATCTCACGACGCGTTTTGGTCGTGGCGTCGAGCTTTGGACCCTTGTAAGTGATGTAGTTCCGCTCGCCCACCCGCCGCAGCCGCAGCGCCTCATCCGTACTGCCGAAGTCACGAGCGGGATGGTTGAAGTAACTGTCCACCTGCTCGACGGTTTCGATGGGCCCAGAATCCAACACGGCCAGTTGCCGCTCAATTCCGGCGCGGTCCGAAATGCGAAACTTCTGTTCGACTTCGATGGGCATATAATCTTTCGATCACAATACTGAGCACAAGAAGATTAACCACGACGACACAAAGAAGACTAATAAGAGGTCAAAAGGAGCGGAATTGGAATCTGTTCCGCGTTGGCGGTTGTAGAATGGGTTTCAGCGCCACCTAGCGCTGACGATGCCTTAACTTCTTCGTGGCCTTTGTGTCGTTGTGGTGAATACTCTCTCCGAATCTGACGCTCAATTCTCAGAGAGCGGGCCGATGGACGCAACCGACGAGTTCGCAAACTCGACTGACCGGCGATCCCTGTGGCGATGGGGTGTGCTGGTAGTTGTCATGTCGGCGCTGGTCTTGTTGTATCTGGTGGCCACGACCCGACGGCAGGGGACGCAAGGAACGCAGGGACCCGCCATCGGCCGTACGCTCCCGTATTTGCGGCTTGAGCCGCTGACGGGCAAGGCAGCCCCCGTGTCGCTCGATGATCTGAAGGGGCGCGTGACGCTGGTGAACTACTGGGGCACCTGGTGCCCGCCGTGCCGCCTGGAGTTTCCGCACATCGCGAACCTGGCCTCCAGTTACGGTACTCGCGACGACTTCCGGTTATATGCCGTTTCGTGCGGTTCCGGACCCGACGAGGATGAGGACACATTGCGCAGCGAGACGAAAGCGTTTCTCGACGCCGCCAAGGTCGACTTGCCGACTTGGTGGGACCAAAATTCGGCCAGTCGCCGCGCGTTGGCAACGGTGCTCGACGGCGGAGGTTTCGGGTATCCGACGACGATCGTGCTCGATCGACAAGGGGTCATCCGCGGCCAATGGGTAGGCTACTCGCGCGGCACCGAGCGCGAAATGGAGTCGATTGTCGGAGACCTGTTGAAGCAATAGCGTGGACGTAGGGGTCAGACCTGAAACCTGCACTACACATCACTGCCATGTAGCTCCGCTAACAGTTCACGAGCTGCTGCCGCGGGGTCACTTGCTGAGGTCAAAGCGGCGCCGACCGCCACGCGCGAGATGCCGGTTGCCAACACCTGCGACAAGTTGGCCGGCGTGATACCGCCGATGGCGAAGGCCGGCAACCGAATCTCGGCCTGGACGCTTCGCAACAGGTTGAGGCCCGTGAACTGGGTGAATTCCTTGGTCGTAGACGCAAAGGTTGGGCCTACGCCGATGT
>CAZUPX010000590.1:0-6550 GCA_964622155.1 uncultured Planctomycetaceae bacterium
TCATGGCTTCGGCTATCGGTACTTCGAAGGAAGCCACCAGCCGAGCGCCCAGTTGGGACATGTTGAGGTGGGCTGCGATTGCGAAATCGGCGCCGCCACGACGATCGACCGCGGCACCTACGGACCGACGCTGATCGGTGACGGCACGAAGATCGACAACTTGGTGATGATCGCCCATAACTGCCGCATTGGCCGGCACAACATGATCTGCTCGCAAGTGGGCGTGGCCGGCAGCACAATTACCGGCGACCACGTGGTGATGGCCGGGCAAGTCGGCGTGCGCGATCACGTGCGAATCGGCGAGGGAGCCGTGTTGGGGGCCAAGGCCGGTGTGAGTGCCGATGTGCCCGCCGGCGCTCACGTATTCGGTATTCCGGCAATCGCCGAGCGAGACCAAAAGATTCAATTCGCGGCCATCTCGAAACTGCCCGACATGCGCCGCCAGCTCAAGGCCCTGCAACAAGCCGTCGACGAGCTGACTCGCTCCACCGGCAACCACGCAGCGTGACGGCAGTGGTTCGTGATTAGTGATTGGTGGTTGGTGAAGACAAAGTACTGAATCATCGATCCTATGCCTTCGTCACCAACCACTAACCACCAATCACCAATCACACTCCCGACGAAAGTCGGCCTGATCGCTGGCTGGGGGCGCTATCCGCTTGTCGTGGCCGGGGCGCTTGAGCAACTTGGTACGCAGGTGTACTGCCTGGGCATCAAGGATCATGCCGACCCTGAGTTGGCGGCCATCTGTCACCGTTTTGATTGGATCGGCCTGGGCAAGGTCGGCCAGGTCATACGGCACTTTCGCCGCCACGGGGTGGCCGAGGCCACGATGGCCGGCAAAATTCACAAGGTCGTGCTCTATCACCGCCTGGCATGGCTGCGGCACTTGCCCGATTGGCGCGGCCTGGTGACGTTTTGGCCGCACTTTGTCTCGCGGCGCCGAAGCTGGCAGGATGACAGTTTTTTGGGTGCGATCGTCGACGCGTTTGGCTCGCGAGGGATCATGATGAGGCCGGCCACCGATTATGTTCCCAATCTGTTGGCCCGCTCGGCGTGCCTGACCGTTCGCGGTCCCAGTGCCGCCGAGCGCGATGATATTGAGTTTGGCTGGCAGCTTGCCAAGGAGATGGGCCGGCTCGACGTCGGACAGTCGGTGGCCGTGAAGGACCGCTCGCCGCTGGCGATCGAGGCCGTGGAGGGGACCGATGAGTGCATCCGCCGCGCTGGCGCGCTGTGCAAGGCCGGCGGATTCACCGTGGTCAAGGTCGCCAAGCCGCAACAAGACATGCGTTTCGACGTGCCCACGATTGGCATCGGCACGCTGCGCACGATGGCCGAGGCCGGCGGTCACGTGCTGGCCATCGAGGCCGGGCGGACGATCTTCATCGATGAGCCTCAAGTGGTCGAGTTTGCGAACCACCACAAGCTGGTCGTCGTGGCGCTCGATCACGAATGTCGGCAGAAAGTCGCCTAGCTAGTTGCAGGAGAACGACGGGGGGGCGTGGATTCTCATGCGGCGGTTCCGCGTCCATGGAGAGAAGGTCATGAATGTCGTGCTTAGGGCCTGGGCCGCGTTTGTGTTGTCGCTCGTCGCGCTGGTTCTTGCACCGAGTGTGTGCCACGCGATCTCCGGCACAGTGCAAATCGCCTGGAAGGGCCGGCCCGTCGAAGCCAAACCGCAGTGGCCACGCGGTCTGCTCACTTTTCTCAACTCGCCGCAGCGCGCGTCGGGTTGGAATCCATTTTTCTCTGAAATGCCGAATGACTGCGACTACTACGAGTTTGACGCACGCAACACCGACGAGATCAACGGCCTGATTCAAACCTTCGCGCGCATCGACTCGCAGACGTTGCAGATTTGTCTATCGCCCGAAAAGGGACCTCGCTCGATCGGTTGGCATGCGGCGGACCCCGTTCAGGCCGCTCGATCGGTCCTGTTTTCGCTGGGCGATCAGGAAACGATCGACAAGTGGTACGCCCGGCAGCCGGACGACAAGAAGCGGTCCCGTTCGTTCCCACCGAAGGCGATACCGCCGACCCTGACTATCTTTGTTCAGCACCCGGCCGTCGATCTCTTGCGACTCAACATCCCGGCACACGTGCGAGTCGTCACGACGTTCGTTCCCCCCAACGCGAACATCGACCAGCCGACCCGCGAGGTCATGGACCGCATCGAGCAGCTCCAGGCCGCCCGAAACAGGCCGTAGCCGTACGGGCATTCGCGATTGCCGCCTGCTATGCTGCGTGCTGGCTGAAGCGCAGCCGGCCGCGCTTCAAGAATTCCGGTCGATCAACGAATAGTCACCGGAGCGGTACGTCCGCAAGGGGCCTCGTGGGGATCTTTCAATGAACAGCATCAAGTTGCATGGGCAGTTGCTCGTCCTCGTTGCAATGATTTTGGTGCTCGCCGACCGAGTCGTCGTTGCCGAGGACTCGCCCGATGTTGCTAAGCGGATCGCCGCGGTCGAAAACGGATTGCTTCCTTCGGTGCGCATCAAGGGGCGCACCATCGGCGGCAAGATCGCCGAGCGGATGGCCCATCACCACGTGCCCGGCGTGAGCGTGGCGGTGATCAACGACTACCGGATCGAGTGGGCCAAAGGCTACGGGTTGGCCGACACCGAGGCCGGCACACCTGTTACGACAGACACGCTGTTTCAAGCCGGGTCGGTCAGCAAGCCGGTGGCCGCGATGGCGGCCGTCAAGTTGGTGCAAGACGGTTTGCTCGATCTGGATCGCAACGTCAACGATCAGCTCAAAAGTTGGAAGGTGCCCGACAACAAGTACACGGCCGAACACGCCGTCGACTTGCGCGGGCTATTGAGTCACACGGCCGGGATGACGGTGCACGGTTTTCCCGGCTACAAAGTCGATGAGCCGCTGCCAAGCCTGCCCGATATCCTCGATGGCAAGTCGCCTGCCAACACGGCGCCAGTCCGCGTGAACAAGGCGCCGGGCAGCGGCTTCCGCTACGCTGGCGGCGGCACCACCGTGATGCAGCAACTGGTGATCGACGTCACCGGGCGGCCATTTTCTGAAGTCGTTCGCGAGTTGGTGCTGGAACCACTGGGCATGGCGGCCAGCAGCTACGAGCAGCCGCTCGATGAGCAATCGCAGACGCGTGCCGCCAGTGCCCACCGCGCCGATGGCAAACCGATCGCCGGCCGCTGGCACGTGTATCCCGAGATGGCGGCTGCTGGACTGTGGACGACCGCCTCGGACGTCGCGCGCTACGTCATCGAGCTTCAGCTTGGCCATGAAGACAAAAGCGCCAAGGTGCTCAAGCACGAAATGATCGAGCAGGTGCTGACGCCGCAAGGGGGCGGGCCGGTCGGGCTGGGTCCGTTTTTGCACCACGAAGGCCAGCGCCACGAGTTCTCTCACGGCGGCCGAAACGACGGGTTTACTTGCCAGTTCGTCGGCCTGTTGGACCGCGGCCAGGGCGTGGTCGTGATGACCAACTCCGACAACGGAAACCGCGTGGTGGACGAGGTGACGAACGCAATTGCGGAGGTTTACGGATGGCCCGAATACTTGTCCCCGGCCCGCGAGGCGCTGACGCTGGATGAAAAAACGCTCGACAGCTTCACTGGCAAGTACAAACAACCCGTTGGCACGTTCAATCTCACGCGCGATGGCCAGCGACTCGTGGCCAAGGCGCCGGTCGGGGGCGAGCTGGAATTCTATTTCGACACCCCGACTACCTTCTTCACCGACCAACCCAGCGTAAAGGGACGGTTCGTCGCCGACGAGCAGGGCCAGGTGACCGAAATCGTGCTCACGCAGGGTGGCCGCGAGATGCACGTCAAGCGGGTTAAAGAGTAGGGCCGCGCGGCGGGCCGTCCGAACGTCCCTCTCCCCTCGTGGGCATTACCATCTACGTTTCTTCGTGGACCTCCTTGCAGGTCGATGCCATCAATCTCACCCCGAAGGGGTGAAGGCGTGTAGCCGTAGGCGGATAGTCTACGGATTCGGTCATGCGACCGCGTCGTCAAGCCGCGTAGCGGCGACGTCATATCATCCCCCGTTACGTCGCCGCTACGCGGCTTTCCTTGGTTATTTGGCCCGCTGCCCGTGGGCTAACCGCCCACGGCTACACACCTCGGCCGCTTCGCGGCCACGCGCGCAACCACATCAAACAACGCTGGCTCCGATTTACTAGATACAAATGCACCAGCGGAGAAGGGAGCCGTGCTTGACACCTCAGACACATTGTCTTAGAATTCGCGTCAGACAAATCATCTGATGCTCGCGAGCGAACCATGAGCCCGGCACGGATTCATTTGACGGATGCGGAGTTTGCGGTACTCGAGCCGCTCTGGCAGCGCGGGCGGCAGACGATTCGCCAGCTCACGGCCAAGCTGTATCCCAAGCAGACCGTCTCGGACTATGCCACCGTTCAGAAGCTGCTCGAACGGCTGGAGGCCAAGGGCTGCGTGACTCGCGACCGCGAGCAATCGGCCCACGTGTTTCGCGCGGCGGTGGCCCGCGAGGCGCTGATCGATGACGAGCTGCAGCAGATCGCCGACCGCTTGTGCGATGGCTCGCTTGTGCCGGTTCTCAATCAACTGGTGCGCCGTTGCCGGCTGTCGAAAAAAGATCGCGAGCAGTTGCGCAAGCTGATCGAGGTATCCGAGTCCGGAAAGACCGCCAAGGGTGGAGACCGGACATGAACGCCTGGCTCGAAATTGGCCTGTCGAACGCCCTGGTGGCCACCGCGTTGGCGCTGGCCGCGTGGCTGGTCACGCGCGTTGTGCGCCGCTCGGACGTAGTTTTTTTCATCTGGCTTATTGTGTTGGTCAAGCTGGTGTCGCCGCCGCTGGTGAGCATTCCCTGGGAAGTCGCCCCAACCAGAGAGAGTTTCGCCGTCAAAGGCGCCGAAGACGATGGTGCCGCAATGACAAGTATCGGCGAGCGGACCGACCACGTTGCAACGCCTGTGCCTGGCCGCGAGTTCGCCATGATTGCCGGCGATGCGACGCGCGAAGCAACGATGGCGCCTTCTCCCCCGTCATTGGTCAAGCCGACAACCGGCGGTTGGCGACTACACGATTTATCTGATTCCGTGGCGCAACTCGTACCGCTAGTCGGCTGCATTTGGCTAACGGGCTCGGTGTGCTGGTTTGCGTTGGCGGCGATTCGCATCGTGCGCTTCGGTCGGCTATTGAGGCGCGCCGAGCCGGCACCAACCGGATGGCAAGCAGAAGCTGAGAGCCTGGCTCACCGCATGGGGTTGCGCCGAGTGGTGCGAGTACGCCTGCTGACTCGCCAGATTCCGCCGCTGGTTTGGAGCCTGACCGGCAATGCCACGTTGCTCTTGCCGGCCGAGCTGGTGCGCGCACTGTCGGCCGAACAGCGCTCGACACTGTTGGCACACGAACTGGCACACGTGCAACGGCGCGCGTACCTGGTGAGCTGGTTGGAGATTGTAACGCTGGGGCTTTATTGGTGGCACCCGGTGGCCTGGTGGGCGCGGCGCAGGATAGAGCAGGCGGAAGAGCACTGTTGCGACGCGCGCGTTTTGGCCCTGCTGCCAGAGCTTGCCCGTCCGTATGCCAAAACCTTGTTGGCGACGGTCGATTTTCTGTCCGACGCGCGGCCGGCCCTGCCGCTCGGCGCGCGCGGCTTTTCGCAAACACGTCATGTAAAAAGGAGGCTGGAGATGATCCTCTCGGGTCGAAGATTGCACGGCGTCGGCTGGACGGCGCGCGCCGCGCTCGCCATCGTTTGCGTGACGGCCCTTCCCTTGTCCATTCACGTCGCGTCGGCCGAGCCCGCCGCGCTCGTGTCGATCGGCGCAGCGCTGACCGGCGCCGACATCAAGACGCTGGAGGAGCGGCTCGACCGGTTGGAAAAAATGGTGGAAGCACTGACGACCGAAGTTCGAAGCATGCGCCGCGAGCAAACGGCCGATGCTCCACCTGTCGTCGTGAGCACGACTCCCAAAACCGGCGCCAAGGACGTCGATCCCAACCTCAAGGAAATCAAAGTCACGTTCTCGAAAGACATGCAGGACGGCAGGTGGTCGTGGACACAACGGTCCGATGACACGTTTCCCGAAAGCGCGGGAAAGATTTATTACGAAAAGGACCAGCGCACCTGCGTCATGCCGGTCAAGCTTGAACCGGGAAAAACCTATTGGGTCGGGCTGAATTGGGGGAAGTTCACCGGATTCGCCGATCCGGCGGGGCAGACGGCGAAGCCATACAAGCTGACGTTCACGACCAAACGGTAGCCTCCTTTTTCGCACACGTTCAAGGATGAGTTGCCATGAGGACATGGCTTGAGATTGGATTCTCGAACGCCATGGTCGCGACGTGCGTTGCTGGGAGACCTCAAATTGCCTACGCGCTGTGGCTATTGGTTTTGGCGGATCAAGTCTTGCTCGCCCCCCTCCTCCTGCGCCACCGCTTTGTTACGATTAACTTCGGACCGTCGCTGGCCATGGCGCCGCGGCCGGCGTCCCGCCCGGAGTTTCTGCTTTGCGGATCATTCAATACCCTCATCCGACGCTGCGGCACGTGTCGAAGCCGCTGCGGCGCGTCGA
>CAZUPX010000591.1:0-3007 GCA_964622155.1 uncultured Planctomycetaceae bacterium
GTTTGGCTCGGTTACAGAATCGGCTGGCGAGCCGCGTTCTTCGTGGCCTTGATTCCCGGGTTGTTGTGCGGGCTGGGCGCATTGTTCATCAGCGAACCTGAGCGGGGGGCCACCGAAGTCCACGATATCGGCGGCAAGAAACGCGACGGAAACCCCTATCTGCTCGTGCTCTCAATTCCCACCATGCTATGGTTGATTCCCTCGGGAGCGCTGCACAACTTCAGCATGTACACCATTGGCTCATTCCTCGCCCCGTTCATGATGCGCGTGCATGGCACCGACGTGGCCGTGGCCGGCTATATTTCGAGCTTCGTGTACGGCTTTGCCGGCATCCCGGGCATGATCCTAGGCGGATTGCTGGGCGACGCCATCATCCACCGTCGCCGCAATGGCCGGTTGTTGGTCGCCGCGACGGCAGTGGCGCTTTCGGTCCCCAGCTTCTTCCTGGCCCTCCCTGTGGCACATTGGCTTGCATTTAGCATCCTGTTTGGCATCGGTTGCGCGTGTATGTACGTGTATTTTGCCACCGTCTATTCGACGATTCAGGATGTGATCGAGCCGTCGATGCGGGGCACGGCCATGGCGATCTACTTTTGTTTCATGTATTTGTTCGGCGGAGCTTTCGGACCGCCAGTCACCGGCTATCTGAGTGATTTTTTCACCAATCGCGCCGCCGTGGCTGCCGGCGTCAGCTTCGACGGCCTTGACGAAAAGCTCGACAAAGTCGAGATTCAGAAATTGCGAGAGCCGTATCGCAAGGACGGACTGCGCAGCGCAATGTATGCCCTGCCGGTGGTCTCAGTATTGCTGGCCGGAACCCTCTTCGCCGCCAGCCGCACCGTAAATCGCGATACGGAGAAACTCCAGCGCTGGATGCGCGAGAGCGCGGAAGGCGAAGCCGCGCAACCGCAGCCCTAAAAGGTGCCCACCTAATTCTGCGGCTATCCAACATGTAGGGTACCACGGGCGGCCCCGGCGCGCCGGGGACACCCGTGGCACCTTGTCCAAGCCGACTCGCGTTCGTTTCCACCTCTCTGACGCGTCGTTGCATGCGTTTCGCTTTGATAGCTGAAATACTTGCGGTCGGCGGTCGATCGCGTTATCATATTGACGCGCGTTGATGCGAGCGGCCGAGTCGGCTCACTCGGCGCGCAACCTGCCCGAAGACCCGCAAACAACATCGGGTTTGTTCGGCTTCGACGTTTCGTCGATTCGAACGACCCGATCCTGCCTGAGTAGCGTCGCGGAACCAGGCGAGCCCGGCTTGCCGGTTACATTCGTCGATTGCCGCTGGTGAAGTGGCTCGTGAAGATCGGGAGAGACGACGATGGGATCGTTGCAGGCGGCCCGACTGTCGCCGTTGCGCCTTGCGAGCGTCGCCTTGTTGGCGCTCGGATTGTCGGTGATTTCACCGGCAGCCCTAGCCGACGAGGCCCCGCTGCACGAGCGGATCGACGCGCTGGTCGAGGGCAATGACCTGGGCCCGGTGGCCCCGCCGGCCGCGGACGCCGATTTTCTCCGCCGAGTCTATCTGGACCTGAACGGCACGATTCCTTCGGCCCAGGACGCACGAGCATTCCTCGACGATGCATCTCCCAACAAGCGGTCCGCCCTGGTCGATCGGCTGCTGGCGGCCCCGCAGTTTGCCAGGCACATGGCACGCGTGTTTGACGTGATGTGGACCGAGCGGCGGGCCGAAAAGGGAATCAAGACCGACGAATGGAGCGAGTATTTGCGAGTCAGTTTCGCCGCCGGCAAACCGCTCAATCAACTAATCCGCGAAATTCTCTCGGCCGACGGCGCCGAGCCGAGCTTGAGGCCGGCCGCGACGTTTTATCTCGACCGCGACGCCGACGCCAACCTGATCGCTCGCGACGTCGGGCGGCTGTTCTTCGGTCGCGATTTTCAATGCGCCCAGTGTCACGACCATCCGCTGGTGGCCGACTATTTACAGTCCGATTACTACGGACTGGTGGCATTCGTCAATCGGGGCGTGCTCTTTACCGGTAAGGACAAGCAGGTCGTGTACGCCGAGAACGCCGACGGCGAAGTGAACTACAAGAGCGTGTTTACCGGTGATGCCCGCGACCGCGTCGTGCCCAAGCTGCCCGAGGGCGCGCCCGTCACCGAGCCGTTGCTGTCGAAGGAAGAGCAATACGTCGTCGCACCAACCAAGGACGTACGGGGCGTGCCCAAGTATAGTCGTCGCGCGCAATTGGCCGCGCTAGCAACCAATGGAACAAGCGCTCCGTTTAATCGCAACCTGGCTAATCGGCTGTGGGCCCACATGCTGGGCCGCGGGCTCACGCATCCGCTCGATATGCACCATAGCGGCAATCCCAGCGCGAACTCGCAATTGCTGGCCGCGCTGGCCGATGAGTTGGTCCGCATGAAGTTCGATGCCAAATCGTTTCTGCGTCAAGTGGCCCTGTCGCGGGCGTACCAGCGCACCAGCGAGATTCCCGACCGCGAGCAATCGAAGCTTGACGTGGCCACGGCAGCGTCCTCGCTGTCCGCATCGCAGGCCGAGTCGCAGCGGATCGCCGGCGAGCTGGAAGGCTTGAAGTCGGCCGACACGCAAGCCACCAGCGCGTTGAACACGGCGTACGAGCAGTTTTCCAAAAGCGGAGCGGCCCGCGACGCGGCGCAAAAAGCTCAGGCTGAGGCCAAGAAGGCGTCGGACGAGGCTGCCGCGGCGCTGGCGGCATCAATCAAGGAGGTCGATACGAAGGCCGACGTGCTCAAGGCGCTCCAGGAAGCCCGCGACAAAGCCAAAGTCGCTGTGGCCAAGCTACCTGACGACAAGCCGCTGGCCGACGCGGCCGCTCAGTTCAAATCGCGAGCCACCGAGATCGAAACCCAACTGGCTGCGGCGCGTACACAGGTAACTGAGCGAACCGCGCAGACGCAGGCCGCGTCGCTGAAGATCGCCGAGGTGGGAACCTCGTTCGACAAGGCCAGCGCCGAGGTGACTACCGCCCGTGCGGCTCTCGATGCTGCCGATGTC
>CAZUPX010000592.1:0-6513 GCA_964622155.1 uncultured Planctomycetaceae bacterium
TCAAGCATCCGAACATCGTGCCTATCACCGAGGTCGTGTCGCAGGGCACGACGCACTTTTTGGTGATGCAGTTCATCGAAGGCCGGAACTTGCGCGAGTTCATCAAGATTCGCAAGAAATTCGAACCGGCCCAGGCCGCTAGTCTGATGGCTGATGTCGCCGCGGGACTCGCCTATGCGTTCAATCGCGGCATCTGCCACCGCGACCTGAAGATGTCCAATGTGCTGGTCTCGAGCATGGGCCAGGCGATGCTTGTGGATTTTGGATTGGCCGCGGCTGACAAAGAGCGATCGGACGACGCGCTGGCCAACTCACCGAATCCGCGAACGATCGACTATGCCGGGCTGGAACGCGCCACCGGCGTGCGCAAGGATGACAGCCGCAGCGATATTTATTTTCTGGGCTGCATTTTTTACCACATGCTCGCCGGCACGCCGCCGATCATCGAGACCCGCGACCGAATTCAGCGATTGAGCAAGACCCGATTTACCGAGGTCGTGCCAATCTTGAAAGTCGACCCCGCGATTCCCCGGGCCGTGGCGGCCATCGTGACCAAGGCCATGGAGCTCAATCCCGACGATCGTTATCAGAGTCCGGCGGAGATGTTGGCCGACTTGAAGGACGCGATGCAGAAGCTCGACGAGCCCTATATCCCGCCGCCCGAGGAAGAGCAGCCACCGGCCAAGACGGCCCCCGCTGAGCCGCCGCAGCGCACGCTGATGTTTGTCGAGTCCAACGTCACACTGCAAAACGTGATTCGCGATCGGCTCAAGAGCAAGGGCTATCGCGTGTTGGTCACGCGCGATCCGGAGCGGGCCTTGCGAGGGTTTGCCGACGGAACGATGGCCGCCGATTGCGTGATCTTCTCGACCGGCGAGTTGGGCGAGGCCGCGCTGGATGCCTTCAACCGTTTTGCTGACGGCATCCACACCACCGCCGTTCCCGCCGTCTTGCTTTTGGGTGAAGCTCACGCCGCCTGGCAAAAGAAGGCCAAGCTCAGCAAGCATCGCCTGGTTGTCAGCATGCCCATCAAGCTGCGGCAGCTCCGCGAGGTGTTGGCCAAACTCGCGCCGGTTCGCAACAACGACGGCGACGGGAAGTAACCGGCGGCCTCGCAGCGCTGCGCGATAACCAACGCTATTCGCCGGCGGATGCCGCTTTTCCAAGCTCAATCCCCATCGCTCCCATCAGCACCTTCATGTCTTCCCAGACGTCCTTCTTGGCGGCCGGATTGCGCAGCAGATAGGCTGGGTGATAGGTACACAGCACGCGAATACCACGGTAGTCGACAAACCTCCCCCGCAGGCGGCTGATCGGCACCGCGCTCTCCAGCAACGTCTGCGCGGCGACCGACCCAAGGCAACAAATGAACTCGGGCTTGATCAAGTCGAGCTGCCGGTCGAGGAACGGCCGACAATTGGCAACCTCGTCGGGCAGCGGATTGCGATTGCCCGGAGGGCGACATTTGAGGACGTTGAGGATGTACACGTCCGAACGCTGCAACGTGCAAGCTTCGATGATGCGGGTCAGCAGTTGACCGGCTCGACCGACAAACGGCTCGCCTTGCCGGTCCTCGTCGGCTCCCGGGGCCTCGCCCAAAAAACAGAGCCTCGTTTGCGGATTCCCGACGCCAAATACGGTTTGCGTACGGGTGCAGGCCAGCTCGTCACACAAACGGCAGGCGGCCACTTCCCGCTGGATGATCTCCAACGTATCGCCGGCGATCGGAGCCGGGGCAAACAAGGTCTTTGCGCCGCGGGTGACGATCCGCTGTTCGCGTTCGGATGGGGTCGCCACCGCCGCCGTACCTTCAGGCCTGGACTCCACGGATGGCCGTTGGGCCGTCATCCGGGGTTTGACGAACTGCCTGACGCCGGCCCCCTCGAAACTCTCGAGTTTCTGCACGGCCGCACGGGTTGCCTGCTCGCTGCTTCCTACGAGTTCCTTTGTCATCCGTGCAACTCCCCGCGTCCAGCCGCCCCCGTGGTACATCGTTCGAATTGTAACGCCGAGCCGTCGCCGTGTCGCCGAGCCGCAGAGATTCCGGTAAAAGCTTGCAGTTGCTAAGGGTGCGAATGTCCCGGCGGCCCAATTGATTGTGTCGCGCCGGGCAGTTCAACTATGATAGATCCTGCACCTCTGGTGCGCGGCACACGGGTGGGCCGCGCACAGCTTTGATTGCCGATCGATCGCCGCTATGGGAATGCCGCAAGTTGTCATCGTGGGCCGGCCAAACGTCGGCAAGTCGAGCCTTTTCAATTGGCTCGCGCACAAGCGGCTGGCGATCGTCGATAACACATCCGGCGTGACGCGCGATCGCGTGACCTACCTGATGTGTCACCGCGATTGTTACTTTGAGCTGGTCGACACCGGAGGCATGGGGGGCAAGGATCCCGATAATCTGACTGACAAGATCGAAGAACAGATCACCACGGCCATCGACTCGGCCAACGTGCTGCTGTTTGTGGTCGACACGCGGGCCGGCTTGACCTCCATGGATCAAGAAGTCGCACGGCGGCTGCGGTATGTCGACACACCCGTGATCTGCGTGGCCAACAAGGCCGACGAGCCGACCATGGATTCGCAGGCCGATGAATTCTACAAGCTCGGCCGCGGCAAACTGATTTGCGCCAGCACGCTGCAGAATCGCGGCCGGCAACTATTGTTGGACATGATTGTCGAACGGCTGACAAAGGCCGATGAGCAACGCAGCTATGCCGCCGCGGAGCCGGTGATGAAGGTGGCCATCGTCGGCCGGCGCAACGTCGGCAAGAGTACGTTTGTCAACACACTGGCTGACGCCGAGCGAATGATCGTCAGTGAGGTGCCCGGCACAACCCGCGACAGCGTCGACGTGCGCTTTGAGCTCGACGGACAGCCGTTTCTGGCCATCGACACGCCGGGACTGCGGCGGGCGAAAAGTATCACGACGGACGTCGATTTTTACGGGACGCATCGGGCCCAGCGCAGCATCCGCCGTGCCGACGTCGTACTGATGTTCTTCGACCCCACCGAACGGATCAGCAAGGTCGACAAGCAGCTTTGCGACTATATTTCCGAGAATTACAAGCCTTGCGTGTTTGTCGTCAACAAGTGGGACTTGCAAGCCGGCAGCATGCCCACAGAGAAATGGGTCGCCTACCTGCACAGCACGTTTCGCACGATGTGGCACGTGCCGATCGCTTTCATCACGGGCCAAACCGGCAAGAACGTCAAGGCGTTAATAAATCACGCTCAAATGCTCTATCAGCAGGCCCGCGTGCGGGTGGCAACCTCGCATCTCAACAAGGTCGTGCGCGGAGCCCTGGACGCCAACCCACCTCCGATGTATCAGAATCGGCGGCCGAAGCTCTACTACGCCACGCAGGTGGGCACCGAGCCGCCGACGATCGTGATGTTCACCAACGACCCAAAAGCCTTCGCCGAGACGTACCGCCGGTATTTACTGGGCGTTCTGCGCGAGCATCTGCCATTTGCCGAGGTGCCGGTGAAGCTCTACCTCCGCAAGCGTCAGGCCGGCGATCGGCGGGCCGAGATCGATTCCGACTCGGACAACGATACGTCCGAGCCGGCCAGTAGCCCGGCGACGGAAACGGCGTAATTGATTCCGGTTGGCACTGGTCCTGAGTTTCGCGCGGGTTTTTCCGCAAGATCGCCCACCCGCCAACGGCGCTTGTCGGGGCCCGCGCCACGGGCTATCATCGCTATCTTTAACTTGTTGGCCCGCGAGTGTTTCCCCATGGCGATCCCAAGCCCAAGGGGAGCGAAAGAATCGCAATGCGGCACGTCTTGTCGGCGGTGGTTCAAAACGTTCCCGGGGTCTTGGCCCACATATCGGGCATGCTGGCCTCGCGCGGATACAACATCGACAGCCTGGCGGTCGGCGAAACCGAGAACCCTGACCTGTCGCGGATGACGTTCGTCGTGGTCGGCGCCGACAACGTGCTGGAGCAAGTTCGCAAGCAGCTCGAAAAAGTCGTTACCGTCGTGCAAGTCGTCGACATCAGCTCGCAGGACTTCATCGAGCGCGACCTGATGCTGATTAAGGTCCGAGCACCCTTGGGCGGACGGCGAAGCGAGATTCGCGAGTTGGCCGAGATCTTTCGTGGCCGGATCGTTGACGTGGCCCCGGAGGAAGTGATCGTCGAGATCTCGGGCCAAGAACATAAAATCGAATCGTTCATCGACCTGATGCGCCCGTTCGGAATCGTCGAGCTGGTGCGCACGGGCCGCATTGCCATGGTGCGCGGCGGCCGACGCGGCGAGCCGCCCGCCGTGGAATCAAAATAAATGCACTCCGACGGCGCGCGGCGACGCGGCACGTCGACGAACAACACGAAAGGTGTTTCGAGATGACCAAGATGTATTACGAAAAAGATGCCGACCTGGCGCTGTTGAAAGACAAGATGATCGCCATCATCGGCTATGGCTCGCAAGGCCATGCCCACGCGCTCAACCTGCGCGACAGCGGTTGCAAGGTGATCGTCGGCCAGCGCCCCGGCAGCGCCAACTATGATCTGGCGAAGAGCCACGGCTTCGAGCCGGTGAGCGCCGAGGAAGCGGCCAAGCAAGGTGACCTGGTCAATATCCTCTTGCCCGACGAGGTGCAGGGTGACGTCTATCGCCAATCCATCAAGCCGCAGCTCAAGCCGGGCAACATCCTGATGTGCTCGCACGGGTTCAACGTCCACTTCGGCCAGGTCGAAGCGCCGCAAGGGGTCGACACCGTGCTGGTCGCACCCAAGGGACCGGGACACCTCGTGCGCAGCGAGTTCGAGCGCGGCGGCGGCGTGCCTTGTTTGATCGCGCTCAATCCCGGGGCCAGCGAGGCGTCCCGCGCCTTGGGTCTGGCGTATGCCAAGGGAATCGGCGGCTGCCGCGCCGGCGTCATCGAAACCACCTTTGCCGAAGAGACCGAAACCGATCTGTTTGGCGAGCAAGTGGTGCTGTGCGGTGGCGTGAGCGCCCTGGTGAAGGCGGGTTTCGAGACGCTGGTCGAGGCGGGCTACCAGCCCGAGATGGCCTATTTCGAGTGCATGCACGAACTGAAGCTGATTGTCGACCTGTTCTATCAAGGCGGCTTGAACTACATGCGTTACAGCGTCTCGAACACGGCCGAATACGGCGACTATACGCGCGGGCCGCGGATCGTGACCGACGAGACTCGCAAAGAGATGAAAAGGATCCTGGACGAGATTCAGACGGGCAAGTTTGCACGGGAATGGATTCTGGAGAATCGCGCCAACGCCCCGGCGTTCAAAGCCATGCGTCGCCGCGAGCGCTCGCATCCGATCGAAGAGGTGGGCCGCAAGCTCCGCCGTTTGATGACCTGGATCAAGTCCAAGGAAGTGTAAAGAATCTTGGTAACCGAATCGACGCCGAATCAATTCCGCCCCGGAGGGGCGCGGGATTGTAGCCTGGGGGCGTGAGCCCCAGGTTATCGATCCGAATGGAATCGACCAGCCCCAACGGGGCGATATTGCACCGTCGCCCCTGTCGGGGCTCAGGAGAGACAAAAAACTCGCAACCTTCCCCTGGGGCTGGAGCGCCCCAGGCTACATGACGTGGCCCCTCCGGGGCCGTTTCATCAAGGCCTGATTTGCCATGACAATACAACGAACAAGCAATTGATATTGAGATTGCTTATGCCCGCTCCAGCCGATTCCCGCCGCATCTTCGAAGAACTTCGCCCCGGCGATCGCGTCGAGGTCGTCCATGAGGTCAAAGTCGGCTCCAGCGCCACCTGGAAGACGAAGACCACCGGTACGGTCGTCAACACCGAGCGCCGGCGCCAGGGTCTGCACTTCCGCCGCGCGCTGGACGACAAGGTGTTCGCCGACTCGATCATCCTCCGCCGACCCGACGGCGAGGAAACGACCGTCACCATGGACGAATTCACCGAATTGAAACGGTTGAATTAGGGAACCTTCCGCGGCGACGGCGGTCTATAATCTGTGCATGGTTGCGCGCCCCTCGCCCTTCCCTACCCTCTCCCCTCGTGGGAGAGGGTGGTCCCGGCGCGCCGGGACCGGGTGAGGGGGGGTGGCCCTCGGCCCGAGTCTCATGCATGAACCCCGAAACCCACCCTCTGCACACCCGCCACGAGCGGTCGTTCCACGCAAACCGCTTCGTCTATCCGGTGCTCTCGCGACGCTCAGGCGGAATATCGGTGGGCGTGAACCTTAATCCCGACAAGGTCTGCAACTTCGATTGCATCTACTGCCAGGTCGACCGCACCACACAAAGCGAAACTCAGTTCGTCGAGATCGACGCTCTGCTCACCGAGCTCGAAAGTATGCTGCGGCTGGTCGCCTCGGGTGAGCTGTACCAGACCGCCGAGTTCGCCAAGACGCCCGCGGCCCAGCGTCGGCTCAACGACATTGCCTTCAGCGGCGATGGTGAGCCGACGACCTACCGCAATTTCGACGAGATTATCGCCGCCTGTGCCGCGCTCAAGCAGCGTCTGGGGCTCGGCGACGTGAAGATGGTGCTGATCACCAACGCCAGCATGTT
>CAZUPX010000593.1:0-2460 GCA_964622155.1 uncultured Planctomycetaceae bacterium
GTGGCTGATTGTCTGGCCGGCCCGGAGCAGCGATACACCCGATGCAAATATGCCTGGACTTCCCTGGCCGGTGTTGAGGCGGATGTTCGGCCCATGGGCACCGTCGAGCAAGCCGTCACCGTTCCAATCCAGCATCTGATCCAGCCCGAGCGGAACCGATCCCCAGCGGCTCGGCAGCGTGTTGGCATGGACTTCGAAGCGTGGCTCGCTGGCGGCGCCAACGTTGCGGTACAGATAGATTCGCGAGCCCGAGCTGACGACCAAATCCAAGAGCCCGTCGCCGCTCCAGTCGACCAGTCGGGGCGATGCCAGCGCGGCGTGCGGAAACTGACCGCGGCGGGGCAGGGGGATGTGCCGCAGCCGAGGCTCGCGCGGCGTGCCGTCGTTCGTGAAGTAATGCAGAAAGTATTCGCTCGAGGCCGCGTCGCCGCCCCCACGCGTTATCGGCATCGATCCGCTGACCACGTCCCAGTCACCGTCACCGTCCAGGTCAGCCACGGCCGGCGCGGCAGCCCAGACAACATCCAGCGTCTCGCCGTCGGACTCCAGCGGCCCTCTCAGCCGCAACTTGGGCTCATGCCCGCGGCCCGCCACATTTTCGTACCAATAGATCCGCCCCGTGATGAATCCGCCGGCCAGCAGGTCCAGGTCGCCATCGCGGTCCCAATCGACCGTGTCGACGACAGGGTAATAGTCGAGCTTAAAGACCTCGGGGCCCTCGGGCACAGGCTCGGTCGGCAGCGCCAGCACCTGGCCGTCCTCGGTCTTCACCAACCCGGCGTACTCGAACCGCGGATGCCCCTTTGATCCGCGATTGCGATACAAAAGCAGCCGGTTGCGCTCGGCGCCGACCAGCAAGTCGAACCGCCCGTCGCCGTCCCAGTCGACGGCGTGCGGCGCCGATCCCCAGCCGACGTCGAGTGGCAGTCCGTCGGCGAACAGAAGCTGCGAGTTTGGAAACTCAGGCTCGCCCGGTCGCCCGCGATTCGGATACCAGATGACTCCACCGCGGGAAGAACCGACGACGAGATCGAACAAGCCGTCATCGTTGAAGTCGACCACTGACACGCGCGAGTGAATCAATCCGGTCGACGAGCTACCTTGCGGCTCGCAGCGATCGAGGCCGTCACCCAGAAACCCGCGCGGCGGCGTATCGCGCGGCTCGGCTCCAGCCGGCAACAAGTCAAAGTAGACGCCATACCACGCGGGCCCGTGGTCAGACCGATGCGCGAATGCCAAGCGCCCCGACTTCCACTCGCCGAGGCAATCGAAAAAGTATCCCAATCGGGTCCGTGGCACACGGCGCAACTCGCCGTCGGTGCTGCTGACGTTGATTTCGACCTCGGGAAACTCATAGGGCATCGCCGCGTCGTACCAGCGGCACGGCACATCGAACGGGCCACGGCCGAAGGCATTGGCCACGAGTGTCGCTGGCTCGCCGGTACGCGGATCGTGGCGCACGACTTGCACGTCCGACAGATCCGGCTTGCGACCCGGCGCGACGTCAGCCAGCAGCTTCTCGAAATCGAGGGGCACTTCGGCCGGCCGCTCGTCGCCGGCGCTTCCATCGGCCGAGGGATCGACCCGTACCAGAATTCGCACCGCGCCCTGGCCGCTCCAAGTCCAATCCGATGGCGGCTTGTCGGCTGCCAGCGCTGCATGGGCAAGCGCCAGGATCACAATGACTGGCGCGCCGGTAACGCGAAGGAGTCTAACCACGAGTGACGTCGGCCAAATCGAGTTCGAGTACTTGGGCGCGCGGACGAATCAGCGAGATCGCCTGGTCGATGCCGCGGGCTTCGATGTATGCGCGCAGAGATTCTTTAAGGTCAGCAATGGCTTCGGCCTCCGTCTCTCCCTCGCCACAGCCAGGGATATCCGGCACATAGGCGGAAAAGAGATTGGCCTCGTCGTCGCGCTCGATATAGACGGGAACTCGCATGCTTTCCATACCTTTAGTGTACTACGCAGGGCTATGCCAGGACCATCGCGGTCTGGTTCGTGGGCAAGGCAAGGGTCTTGCGTCACTCTTCACCCGGATGATAGGTCTTGAGCAGTTGGGCTTGTATCTCGGCCTCGGTGAAGGCCACGGGCTTGAGCTTGCCCGCGGCGAACAAGGCCGCCTGGTCGCTGTAGTGCGGGCTGCCGGGCACTTCGCTTTGGCTGTATGCAAGGACAGAGTGCGCTTTGGGCGGCTGCGCGAACTCGACGGCGAAGACCCAGCTATCGCCGCTATTGGCAACCAGCTTGCCATCTTTGTCCTTGCGAAAGTCGAGCACGCGAAAACAGCCCATCGCTGCGGTGCCGCCGCTGACGGGCAGATCGACGTCGCCTTTGCGCACGCGATGTGCCTCTCCCCACGGCACATCGGCGCGGCCGTAGAGCTGGGTGACTTCATTCAGCGCCGCGTGGAATGCTTTCACGGCTCGCTCGTGATCGGCCAACCCGCGTGGCGTGGCC
>CAZUPX010000594.1:0-1763 GCA_964622155.1 uncultured Planctomycetaceae bacterium
CCCCGTCGCCTGCTGGCGGATCGCGTGCTAGGATATCGCGATTGCGGGCTGAGGACTTCTCCAATTCGACGTTTCGATTCGCTTTCGCTATGCCAAAATTCAAGGTTCTGCTGACGGACTATGCGTGGAACGATTTGGATATCGAGCGGCAAACGCTGGCGGAAATCGACGCCGAGCTGGTATTGGCCGAAGCGCAGGATGTCGCCACGTTGAGGGCGCTGGCGGCGGACGTGGACGGGATCATGACCAACTGGGCCAAGGTGCCCGCCGCGGTGATCACCGCTTCGCCCAAGTGCCGTATCGTGGCCCGACTGGGCATCGGGCTGGACAACATCGACGTGGCCTGTGCGACCGAGCGCGGGATCGTTGTCACCAACGTGCCTGACTACTGCCTGATCGAGGTGGCCGAGCACGCACTGGCGTTAATTCTGTCGCTCGCGCGAAAGGTGGCGTTCTACCATCACGAAACCAAGACCGGCCGCTACGATTTGAAAGCCGGCTCGCAACTGCGGCGGATCGAGGGCCAGACGCTCGGCATCGTCGGGCTGGGAAACATTGGCCGCCTGTTGGCGCACAAAGCGTTGGCCTTGGGATTGAATGTCCTTGCCACCACGCGCACGCCGCGCGACATTCCCACTGGCGTGCGAGTCTGCCAACTCGATGAATTGCTGGCCGCCAGCGACTATGTCTCGCTGCACTTGCCTCTGACACCACAGACGCTGCACCTGATTGGCGCCAAAGAGCTGGCGCGCATGAAGCCAACGGCATACCTGATCAACACGGCCCGCGGCGGGTTGATCGACAACGTGGGGTTGGCAGCCGCGCTCTCCGCGGGCAAGCTTGCCGGGGCGGGACTTGACGTGCAAGACCCGGAGCCGCCGGATTTGACACAGGCCCCGTGGAACGATCCACGAGTCATCGTGACGCCACACTCGGCGTTCGTCTCCGCGGAATCGCTGGCCAATCTGCGCTCGCGTACGGCTCGCCAGGTGGCCACACGCCTCACGGGCGGAGTGCCCAAGAACGTGATCAACCCGGCGGTACTTGCGGGCGAATCTGCGACCACGTGAATCGTCACAATCGTCTCAACCGGTGCGTGCGGGCCGGAACGGCCCGTCGGTCTTTGACGCCTGGCGGCCCGTGGCCTATAGCTATTTAGGACATTACAGCAGTCTGCCCGTGCCCCAATCGCGTAGAGCCTCCCCGGCTGCCTCGCGTGCTATTCCCGTTGGCGCATGCGTGGGTATATGGCGCATAGCAGCGGAGAACCGAATGGCGACCACGGACGACACAAGCCTTGAGATGAGCCCCGAGGGAGACGCGTTGCCACGGAACGAGGAACCGTTGGGGCAGCGGCGGCGTCACGCGCGCGAGATTCTCTCGTCGCAGCATCGATACCTCGATCGTTTGGAAGACGAGCTCGGCGAGCGCGAGCGGCTCATTGCCGACAAAATTGGCCGCGAGTTGGCCCACGATGCTTCCAGCCAGGCCCAGGCGGACGACGACGGCCGGATCGCGGCGCTCGAGGCGCAGGTTGAAGAACTGAGCCGACAACTGTCCGACCGACAGACCGAGCTGCGCGGGGTTCGCGACGAGCACGAGCAAGCGCGGCTCGAACTGGCCAGACTGGGACAGGATTCACGAATTGGCGAGGCGCTGCTGGCCGAAGCTCGAAATGAGCAGGAGAAGAAGCGTCTGGAACTGGCTGCGGTCCGAGAGGAACTGGCCGATGCTCAGGCCCAGATCGCGGCTGGTAGAGCGCA
>CAZUPX010000595.1:0-5720 GCA_964622155.1 uncultured Planctomycetaceae bacterium
AACCAGGGCCGCCGCCAGTCCACCGAGAAGGGCGACCCTTCCCAACCCTTTCCGGTGTGATTTATCTCGCCCTCTTCAGACTCTGAGCCCAGTCAGCAACCGTCGCGACTTCAGCACAACAAAGACTCGACGGACGGCCACTGTGGCAGCACTGGAGACTTAGGCAATTGCCGCGCCACGCTGGTCACTGTGTTCGCAGGTTCGACGCCGAATCGCATGACATCATGGCACTTATAGCATCCCATCCAACTTTCGGATTCTCGCCAAAGCGGAATGTGGTCCCGCCATCAGCCCGTGCCGCGGGCATGCCGAGCGAAGTATTTTGGCGACGCAGACTTAGCCACTTTAACGTCCAGACGGCTTGCGCAGTCTTCCAGGCCAATGCATTCGACAAATCCGGCACCAGCGGCATTTTCGTTTGAACTGCTACAACCTCTCCGACCGACAAACCTTTAATGTTGGACACCCGTCGAACGTTGTCGGAGTCCACGGAATCGACGTGAGCTTGCTGGAGGGGGGTCTCCAGAGGGCACACCAGCAACTACACAGGGATCCGCGTTATGCGCCGTACTGCTCTCGTGGTCGCGATGTTTGCGCTTTGCTGCTCGTCGTCAGCGACGGGCAGTTCGTTCGATCAACTCTCGAGCCGCCTGAAGCAATACGACGACGGCGATTCGGTTGCTCCACAGTCGCAGCCTGCGCTGCCACCGAAGCGCAGCGCCGTCGTCAGCCAGAAATCGGCACCGAGATCCGATGCGCAGCAAACGCAGGTGCCCGAGGAAATTGTTCCCGGCTCGCGCGACCGGGCTTATCGCGACGAGTGGGCCCAAGATCAACCTTGGCACGAACCGTACTACGATGACTGTTGCGACTGGGGATGCGGCGATTGTTGCGATTTTGGAGGGTGTGGTTGCGGCTCGCCGTTCTGGGGCAATGCCGAATACCTGCATTGGTGGGTCCGCGGCGGAAATGCTCCACCGCTGGTGACCACGAGCCCTGACAATACGGCCCAGGCCAGCGCGGGCGTTCTGCCAACGGCCACCGTGCTGTTCGGCGGAGAGCGTCTCAACGAGGCAGGACGCTCAGGCGGGCGATTCACGGCCGGTTACTGGTTCGACCCGTGCCGCACTCTTGCCCTGGAATCATCGACGCTGTTCCTGGGTGCTGTCGATGAAGTGTTCAACGCCACCTCGGGTGGTTCGCCAATCCTGGCCCGGCCGTTCTTCAACGTGTTAACAAACGCCAACGACGCCAACCTGGTCGCCTTTCCGGGGATCGTGCTGGGGAACATCAACGTCTCCAGCACCAGCAGAGTCGCCGGTACGGAACTTAATCTGCGCCATCGCGCCTATGTGGGCTGCGCGCGGCGGGTCGACTACCTGGTCGGCTGGCGCTTCTTCCAGCTCACCGACGGCCTGCGGATTGCAACGGACACCACGTCGATCGATAGCCAGAGCCAAATTCCGGTGGGCACGAACTTCGTCATTCACGATACGTTCACCACGCGAAACAACTTTAACGGCGGCCAGATCGGCATCAATGCACACTACGGCGACGGATGCTGGAACCTGGACCTGTTGGCCAAGGTGGCGTTGGGCGGTGTCGCGCAACACGTGGGCATCAACGGCACGACTGTGGTCACGTCACCGGACGGAACGGCGACAAACAACTCTGGCGGCATTCTGGCCCTGGTTTCGAATATGGGCGGCTACCGCCGCAGCCGGTTCGCCGTGCTGCCAGAGTTTGGCGCCACACTCCGCCGTCAACTGTCGCCGTGCTGGAATATCAACGTAGGTTACACGCTGCTGATCCTTTCCAACGTAGTACGTCCCGGCGATCAGATCGACACGCGCTTGGACACCAACCTGTTTCCGCCGCCGATCGCCACCGGCACGCTTCCGAGATTCGTCTTTAACGACTCGGACGTCTGGGTGCAGGGCGTCAACTTCGGGCTGGAGTGCAACTTCTAAGGCAGGCCTGTCGACTGTGGGGAAGGTCGGTGTGAGTCTCGGAGAGACTCACCTACGTAGTCGCGTGTTCCCACACGCGAAGAGGAGCACGCGGCCCTCTACGCGAACGGATCAACTTCCGGTGACCATGAGTTGTCGTTGCCCATGGCCTGATCGACCAACGCGGCCGCCGGTGGGCTGTTCTCTTCGATCGTGTACGACCCGCCGGTGAAGTCGCCATTGACCAACCCCGTGCCTCCCAGCGGGTTGCCGGCCGGATCGGCGATCGAGTCGTTGTCGACGAGATTCAAGCCGAGCGAGCCGACACCGCTGCCCCTGCTGACGGCCACGGTGTAGGTCGCACCGCTGCCGGTCACGCTGGTGATCTGCGCATCGGTCAAACCCGTGCCCATCGCCAAGGCGAAGTCTCCGGAGTCGACGCCAGCAACGCTCTCATTGAATGTCACCGTGAAATGCACGGTGTCTTCGCTGGTCGGCGTCGAGTCAGTGGTCACGATCGAGCCGACGTTTGGCGTTACCGTGTCTTTGATTGCGGTTCCGGTGGCCAGGGAGGCATTTCCCGGAGCGATGACCGTGGCCGTGTAGGTGAGCGTGCCGTCGTCCAGCTCGCTGACGTCGATGCCGCTCAGCGACCAGGTGCCGTCGGCCGCGACCGTCGTCAAGTGGGGGGCGATGGTGTCGGTGCCATCGCTAACCACCAACGATACGCTGGCCCCCGCCTGACCGGTGCCGCCAACATGCGTGCCCTCGTCGCTGGCCGCGTTGACGAATCCTTCGATGGCGCCGCCCAACGAAGTGATCTCGGGCATCTCGTTCGACGGCGCCGTCTGGGCCGCTGGCCGTATTGTCGACGAGAGAAAGTTACGTTGCGAAATGACACTGTTCTTCAAATTGCCGGCCAGTAAGTTATTCTCCGTGCCGGTGACATCGCCGAGGGTGTCGATCGTCGTCGTAAACGACAGGCCCGAAGCCAAACCTCCTTGGCTGCCGACTGACACCGTGCTGGCTTCGTGATCCGCCGGCTGTTGGAAGGTGACCGTGTACGTTCCCGGTTCGAGATTGCCGAAGATGTACGACCCGTCGCCGGCCGTGACCAGTTGCAAGTTCACGGGCGCGCTGGAAAACGTTGGGGTGCCGCTGAGACTGACGGTCACGTTGCCAAGACCCATCTCGCCCGTGTCTTTCGTCGTGCTGGCGTTCTTATTGACGAACACAAACCCGGCCAGGCTCGAGGGATTGAACGTGATGTTGTCGGTTTCCTCGTCGAGAATATCACCAGCCACCTGTGCGTTGGGGATCGTGGCGTTGCTCGGATTGGTGAGGTTGAGGAAGAAGGATTCGTCGCCTTCCTTGAACAAGTCGCCCAGCACGTTGACCGTGACGAGCTGGCTGGTCACACCCGGCGCGAAGGTCAAGGCGCCGCTGGTGGCCTGAAAGCTTTGACGCGGGCCGCTGGAACTCGCGGTGTTGTCGAGCGTGCCGTAGTTTAGCGTCACGGCCCGGCCGCTTCCGGCCGACAGACCAACGTTGAATACAAATGAGGTGATTCCCGAATCGCCTTCTAATTCTGTGACGGGACTGACCACGATCGACGGCGGGCCGTCGTCGTCGGTGATGGTCGCAGTGCCGGTGCCTTGCGTACCGGAAATCGTGGCGTTCGACGCGCCGCTGAGCAACACCCGGAAGTTTTCGTCGACCTCGTCCTTGGAATCCTGGACGACTTGGACCGTGACTGTCGCGGTGGTCGTGTTGGGTGCGAAGGTCGCGGTGCCACTGGCGGACTGGAAGTCGCCGTCGGCCAGCGTCGCGGCGTTGCCGGTCCCGTCGGATGCGGCAAATGCGACCGTCGCTTCCTGGTCGGTGGGATTGCTCAGCGTGAGCGTGAACACGACCGGGGTGGTCGTCGACCCGACTGAAGTACCTTCGGTCACGGTCGGACTGGAAATCGAGATGGTCGGGACGGCGTCGTCGTTGTTGATGGTGGCCGTGGCCGACGTGTTGTTCAGCGTGGCCTCGTCGGGCCCGACCGAGCCCGGGTCGAGGTTGACGACGAACGTCTCGTTGGCTTCATGCTTCGAGTCGGCAACCACCGGAACGGTAATCGTGGCAGTCAGGATGCCCGCGGCAATGGTGGCGGTGCCGCTGGTGGCTACGTAGTCGTTGTCAGCGACGGTGGCGGCGCTGGCGCCAGTGCCGTCGGCAGCGGTGTACTCTACCGTCACCGGTACGCCGCTGATGGCCGACAACGTAAGGGTGAAGACGAACGACGTGTTGCCGGCCGACGTACCCTCGTTTTGAGTCGGGCCGGTGAACGTCACGCTGGGGGCCGTGTCGTCATTGGTGATCGTGATGGCGGCCGTCGATGCTCCCTGGGTCAAAACGCCGGACGAGGGCGGAGACAAGATCATTGAAAAATCTTCGTCCGCCTCGAACTTCGAGTCGCCCTTGATGGTCACGGCAATGGTTTGCGTGGTTTGCAGCGCCGTTGCCGAAGGTGCGAACGTCAAGATTCCGGCCGCCAGATTGTAGTCGTTGTCGGCCTTGGTCGCCGTTCCCTCCTGATCGCCGAATGGCACCGTGATGGTCTGCTCGCTGGGGCCGGACATCACGACCGTAAGCACGACGGTCGTGTCGTTCGGATTGTTTCCTTCAGGGGTCGTCGTGTTCAGCGATCCCTCTGCGAAACCGAACGTTACCGTATCGTCGTTCAGAATGATTCCCGTCGCGCTTGTGTCAGTCAGCGTGGCATTGGCGGGATTGCTCAGCAGGATCGAGAAGGTCTCGTCGGCCTCGTTGACTGTGTCCCCCTTGACCTTCACCGTGATGAACTGGTGTTCCGTCGTATTGGGAGCAAACGTCAAGACACCAGTAGCGGGGACCGGTGGCTCGTAGTCGGCCGCGAAGACCCCGGACGGCGCGGCCCTGGCAGGATCCGGGCCGGTCCCGTCAACGACTGCGTACGCAACTGTGACCTCGGCGGGATCCGCGACACCGGAGGACACCTCAAAGACATAGTCCCGTTCGCCCGAGTCCAGTTCTTCGTGCTGCACCACCTTGGTGCCATTGACGAACGAAATAGTCGGTCCGTCGTCGTTGACAATCGTTCCCGTGCCGGTGCCTTGGTCCGTTGCAATCGTGGCGTTGGTGGGTGTGCCCAGCACAAGACTGAAAGTCTCGTTGGCCTCGTTGGTGGTGTCGCCATTGACGACCACGGTGACGAGCTGCGCCAACGTTGGCGTGTTGGCTGCGAACGTGAGCGTTCCGCTTTTGGCCACGTAGTCGTTGTTGGCTGTGGTCGCGCCGCTGGCTCCGGCGCCGTCAACCGTGTTGAAAGGAACGAGAACCTGCAGGCCGCTGGGGTTTGACAGACTGACCGTGAAGATGAAGTCGGTCGGATTCGGCGGATTGCCCTCGGGCAGTTGCACGTTGCTGGTCACAGAGACGGTCGGCGGGGAGTCGTCGTTGGTGATCGTCCCGATGGCCGACGGGGTGGCGGTAAGAGTCGCGTTGACGGCGTCCGAGAGAACGAGGCTGAACGTTTCGTCGGCTTCGTTGTTCGTATCACCGTTGACCAGTACGCTGACCACCTGTGACGTCAAGCCGGGCGCAAAGGTCAGCGTGCCACTCTTGGCCACGTAATCCTGGTCTCCCGTGGTCGCGCCGGTAGCGCCTGTTCCGTCTTCCGTCGCGTACTGCACCCTCACTTGCTGCGCGAAGGGAGCCGACAGCGTGACCGTAAACGGCAGTGAG